>NZ_JAVYJB010000002.1:0-265093 GCF_032490495.1 Pilosibacter fragilis
TCGTGATAATAACCATATCCGCAGTTATCAGCTTCCGTGATAGTCTTTGCTTGCCACAGATATCGGTATCCGTGATAGGGTGAATGTCTGTAACATATCTTCTTTTCTATTTTTTAGTTTTTCTTTTTGAATGCGGGGAGGACGCTATCTTGTTTTACGGTACAGTGCGAATGCTGATGTTGCGGATATTGCGATGCTGGATGATTCTGTGGGCTGCGATGGCGTGTGCGTCGCTGATTGGGTTTCGTATGGATGACGATATGACAAGGTGCAGCTGTATGGAATGACTCAATCACTGTGTTGACAAGAGGTGATAGCGTGGTAAGAGTAGCATTTAGGAAATGGGAATGAGGACGTTATACCGAAAGTAAAGAATGTACCATGTTTTACTTATAGAACTCTTAATTTTTTGTAAAAGAAAAATGCTTCGTTCCCACATTGTGACCGAAATAGATTTTGTTATATAAAGAACATTAACTTACTAGCAAATTCAAAATGCTAAATAAGTATTAGCAACTGGATTCTCTATTAACGATTCTTTGGCGCAGCGCGAGTTATAACATATGGATCATATGGCCGTTTATGTGTGATGCCGATCTTCTAGTTATACAAAAAAACAGAGCCCATTAAGGGCTCTGCGTGCGTCACTGTTCGTGTTCAGATGTTTCTACTTTGCTGTTGCTCTCATTTGCATCTTCGCTTCCATCATCGTCATTCTCGATATAACGGGTCATTATCAGAGAACAAAGATTTAAAAGTATGATCCATGCTGCAATAACACCCAACTGTTTGTGCCCAAGTTTTGCCATGACAAATCCAACCTTTGGAATAGAATATGCATAGGTTCCAACAATCTGTTCCTGGGAAACCGAGCTCATATCTTCAACATCATTGGCATCTCCTTTTGTGATGAAAACTCCACCGTCTTCGCGAATGATTCTGTGCGTAACCAGTTTGTTTTTTTCTTCTGTTCCAATGCGGTATGTAACAACATCGCCCACTGCAACATCTCGGTCTTTTGTATTAATAAATGCGATAGCGCCCGTATGAATCGTAGGCTCCATTGAACCAGACTCTACGATATATGGAGTAAAACCAGCCGCTTTTGGCAAGATGAAAATTGCAGCAATCACAATACATAAGAAAGTGACCGCTGTAACAATAGTGCTAAATGTCTGAATCGCTTTTTTCATGAAAATATCTCCTTCCTAATACTTGTTTCTATACAGACCCACACGTAAGACGGGTCAATGAAATTCATGTTCTAAAAATTTTTCCATGCCAGTAAAAACGCTGCTTCCTCTTGTGGCAAGAGCGAGAATGGACAACGATTCGCTTGGTCTGCAGGTTTTCTTTTTGATGATAATTTCCACACATATTCTCCTTCCTGTTTTTTTGCTGAGAGAATTATGGAACTTTTAAGTCAGATATTGGTCTTGCACTCTTCTGTCCCATGAGTGCCACCAACACGATAATGTACACTTGGGTCATTGGAACGGAAATATTCACGAAAGAAACACAGATATATACTAAAACCGCTACAGCGCAGACCGCTGATTTGTCCTGACTGCGTATGGCATAAATGCAGGTGAGGATATACCATGCGTACAAGCTGAAACACCCTATCATGCCGGATGTAAACAAATACTGTAGGATTTCATTGTGCGGGGAATCGAATACTTGGCCTGCTACCGAAAGCATTTCATCGTATCGTGTGCTCTTCATCACGATTCCGAATGTTTCCAGACCGGTTCCAAATAGTTTTTGCCATATTGGAAGGTTGGCATATTCTTCTGCGGCTATTCTCCACACAAATCCCCTCCATGTTCCCCACTGGTCGTTAAATCGTGTGTATTTCTGTATTGCTTCTGATGCCACGTGTCCGGTATTAGCCAGGATCAGGATCTCAATTACACATAGTCCACAGCAAATGGTGGTACCTATGAGTAATCCTCGCCATAAGCGCAGAACCCGCTTTTCTTGCGTTCTCATGCGATGCAAAATCTGACGGACCATTTCAAGCCATACAATGATGCAAATGCAACATTGGAATATTTCCTTTTTTAATGCTAAAGCCAGAAGGATTCCTGATTGAATATTGATATACGGGGAAACCGGGCCACTGAAAAGATTGACATAGCAAAACAGTGTTGCTCCTGCCAGAAGGAGGATTTGTACCAGTCTAAACAAAGCGAGAATTTCCGTAATATCCCGGCAGATGAATGCTGTAATTGCAAAGAAAGCAAGAATACCGATTGCGGCATTGTCTGAAAGTCCGGTGATCATGGCGATACAGAATAAAAAAAACAGCGTTCGGTACACAAGTTTGAAAATTCTTTTATAATCCTTATCCGCAGTTCTGTTTTGAACGGAAAGGACGCCGGCAATAGCCATAAACAGTGTCATGGCAGCGGTATATGTATTGATATTGCCATAGGAAGAAACAAACATGCCGCGCTGGCTTTCTTTTATCGCTGCGATCCACCCCATTGGATCTATCCCGGCAAAATCTGCAATTCCCCAGACTGCCGAGATTCCACCACCCAAAAGCATGAAACATATGCATAGTCGGATAGATTTCTCGCTGACGGTATGTCTGATCATCAGATACGCAGCTGCATAAAAAAGCCACATTTTTAATCCCTGGTATCTTCCGCCTGCCCCAGTCCAAATCATTTTTGCATTACCAGAAAACAGCAGAGGAATCATCGTGCTTACTAGAAATACACACAAAAACAGATCCGGCAATATCCGATCTCGCCACGGTTGTTTATTCATCCTACCTGCTGGGACGCGAATTTCATATTGATGTCGCCGGCAAGACTGGATAACGTATAAGAATGACATGGTGATGAAATACATCTTTGTCAGGTTCTGGAAATAACTCACGCGGTCTCCAAGAACGTGAAAATACCTGTCTGTGAAATAAAATGGGAATCCTGAGAACGTGTTCCAATGCCGTCCGGTCATCACGGGCAATCCGCATACCAGTTCAAAAATATAAATGAATGTAATGATGTCATAATAGTTTGGGGATTTTTTTTGATCTATGAATTGCATACTTTGTATGGGTATGGCCAGAGATGGCCACACCCTTCTCCTTCCCTTTGTTTGTTGTGCAAATTATGGGAAGAAAGCCTGAAAAATTGGTTTGCGCTGTGCCGATCATGGTATTTCTGGTCATTCGGCATTGCGATATAATATAATTTCATCTGTTTCCATGCATGTTTGATAAGAAGAATGTGTCTGAAAATAAAGATCCATTTTACTGCCTTTATCCACTATAAAATAATCGAATTGATAACGGCTGAAGTAATCATCAATCTGCTCCTGCCGGTATGATCCAATTACCTGCTTGAATTCTGTATATAAATCTGCATGATGGTTGATAGCGCTGTCTGAGATTTCCAGACGTGGTTCCAAAAGGACTTTTGCCCCGAACATTTCAAGAGCGGGATTTCCGGGCCATATTGTTGTTCCATCCAAATCAATGCCATGATTGTCAAAATACTGTAGTAAATCTCCGTCATCTTTCATGGCATAGACCTGTTTGCGAATATCTCCAGTTAAAAATATGTTTTCAGTCAGTTTTATTTCCCAGAAAAATCCCAGGAACACCATTGTAAGAATTAAGACAAGTTTTGCCAACTGATGCATCTTCTGTATCCTTGGAATGCTCTGTGTCCATTTATCTTTAATCCGACTTGCAATCCATGCCACCGCTCTACAGACTTCGTTCCAGACCAGCATCATGGCCGGTATCAGGAAGATAATATTTCGCTTGCATGTAAAAGCCAAAAAACCAAATCCCATCAAAAGAAATAGTCGGTAATAATCTATTTCAGGCGAAATGCACATGATTAAAAAAATGATGAATACAGTCACCAACCCCAATACAATGAATGGGGCGTCCCATGTTTCCAAGGAAAGAGGCTGGAGTTCCGGCGCCTCCACATGCCCAAGTGATTGAAACAGGTAAAATACGTTTGCAGCTTGATATGGGTTTACGAAAGCCAGTAAGCCGGCGGCTGCCGTGCTTATCCCTAGTGACGATATATATGTATTCGTGCTCCTCTTTTTGAATCTGTTTGCTGCCCATGCGGCCATAAATGCAATGATCGGGCAAAATAAAAACATCAGGTTGGAGGACTGAACGTTTGCGGTAAAAATTGATGCCGCCGGCAAAACTGCCAGAATCATTTTCGAGTCGTTGTTCCGATACTGTTCCAGCCCATATATGATCAAAAGAAGCCAAATAAATGTCAGAAGTGCTGGGCGTGCCGATTTCATAACATGCGCCATGCAGATATCGGACAAGCATGTAAATGCTCCGGATTCCATATCCGTATGTCCAAGGGCATGCAACAGCCGAAAACAGATATAACTGAAAAGAATATACTGTACAACGCTAAGCAGCTGCGCTCCTATCAAGCCAATGTCGCGACTGCAATAATAATGCAGTACGCAATAAAGCCAATTCTGAATGGCGATATCCATTCCATCCATAACAAGAAATGGATTGGTTTCCGGTATCCCGTGTTCTATGATATATTTCCCTGTTGCTATCATATAATAACTATCTGTGTTGATACGTAGAATAAATGGCAAAACCAGAATAACGGGAATAAGCCAAAAAAGGCAGTGTGAAGATAAAATTTTTCGCACTAACATACCGTCCCCTTTCTGCCTGCCAGTGCCAGTTTGACAATCTGAATACCATCACGCACTGTGTGGATTTTGGACTGACTTCCATGTGGGCGATCAAGATATGGTACATCCAAGGACTGTATGTCAAAATGTTGCATCCAGGCATGAAGCGCCATCTCAGTTTCTGTTTCAAACCCGTCATACAATGCCGGGAAACTTTTTACAAAATCACGTCCCATGATCCGACTACCGCTTAGGACATCAATGTTTTCGAACCCATACAACACATGAAACATGACACTGAGAAAACGATTGCCTATGGCGTGAGAGCATGACATGACTGCGTGTTTTTTTGCATTCTTTCTCTTTCCAATCACAATGGACTTTGGATTTTCCATATACAAGCGGATCATCTCCCGCACCATGGTCGGCGGATAAGTGCCATCTCCATCCGTCAGAACATAAATATCTGCGTTGACCTCATGAAAAGCTTGTCTAAGCACGGCCCCTTTTCCTGGTATTGTACAAAAACGGATTTTTGCTCCGGCCTTCACGGCTTGTTGTGCTGTATGATCTGTTGAATCGTTGTCATAAACATAGATTTCCGCTTCCGGAAGTGCTTTGTGATAATCCTGGATCACGGACGCAATGGTCAATTCCTCATCCAGGCATGGAATAATTACTGCGATAGTGTGTTTCTGCATCAAATCCCTCCTTTTCTTTTCGTAATTATGGCAAGAAACTGGTGGAAAATGGTTCTAAACACGTTGCATTTTCAATCCGTATTCGATACAATGGATTTTGTTATTAACGGAGGAATTTACATGAAAAACGAACGATTACTGGCACTAATGGAAGCCCGCGGGGTAAATAAAAATACATTATCTAAACTTACAGGCATTGCGCCGTCTACCTTGAGCCGTATTATTGAAAATAAGGTTAAGCATATTAAGCAAAGCCATATGCAATCCATTGCCTCGGCCTTGGGCACGACCATCCACGCGATTTTTGAAACAGCTTCGGAAAATGCTGTTTTATCTGCTATTCGTCCAGACGAAGCTGGTGAGCCGTTGACCAAACTTCTCTCTCCGGATGAATGTTTCCTTTTATTCTGGTATCAGAATTCCTTACAGAACGGCAGAGAAAAGATTTTTCAATGCGCAAAATCTGAATACGAACACGCTGTTGAAAAAATCAAGAATCGAGTCGAGACCAGAACTGTTCGAACGGAAGATAATGAAATTTCAATGGTACAATTATCTCTCCCTCTGGATTTGTGATTGCATTCTCATCCACAAAAAAAGATCTCTCCGATAGCTCGAAGAGATCTTGAGATGAATCTTTTAACTGTGTCATGGCCTGCGATCAAGTGCCATTCTGCATTGGGTTCATACCCAATAATTGCATTGTTAGTTTAACAATCTTTTTAACTGTTTGTCCGATAAATTCCGGATAATATCGTATCTCGAAGCAATTCTTAAAGAATCTTCCTTGATGTAGAATTTATGAGATCGTATTTTTACTAACAATATATCTTTACATTTTCCCTTTGTGTAGTTAACCACTTCCACGACTTTTCCATTATGGGAAGATGTTTTACTGTGAATGACGCATAAATCCCCGCTTTTGTATCTCATGCAGTGTTTTCCTTTCTATGGTCATTATGGTAAAAACATGCCGGTTGTCGACATTTGCAGCGTTTTACTTATGACTGAAGTCACGAGTATTCGACGGTATCTTCTCAAGCTGCAAACTTCCTAATGGTGGCTCAGGGTAATTCATCTGCCTCCCCGCCAGCTGCAAAGCCATATCATGCATGGACGATGTTTTTATAGCATCCGGCGTTACCACCGTAATAGTGCCGGTTACATATTCCAGCAGATCGTGGCTGATTTCTGTCAGAACAAAAACTTCGTTTTCCGGAAGAATCTTCTGAAGCTTTTCATAGAAATCTGCCATATCTCTTTCAACCGGATCGGCATCATCCGTTTCTGTTTTGACATAAACAGTCACTGTCTTTCCGTTGAAATCAATGCAGTCGATATACCATTCCGGATGAGAGAAAACAATGTCCTTTGTGCTCTTCTCTGGCCACGTTTTCCAAACATAATACCAGACTGTCAGATCTTCATTTCTCTTTTCCAGGTCGTAGTCCAGGATGTACTCTTTTACTGTCATTTGTTCTGCATATTTGATTTTTCTGAAAGCACCAAACCCATGACGGATATAACCGCCATCACCCGTTTTTGCCCAGAACTTAATTTCCTGATCATCTGAATATAGGCCACTGATAAGTTCTTTGTATTTTTCTTCGTTTGTTACACGGAAATCATTTGATCTCGTTACGCTTCGATTTGCCATATTGTTCCTTTCCGGACAAGTCCTTATCTGCGAAATTTGTATCGTCCATTTACGAAAGTTTCTATTCTGCCATATTGATGCCAAATTGTTTCATCACAGCAACGATTTCTTTTTCGCTGTTTCTTCCAATGCCTCGAACCAAATCAAGGCGCCCATGCAAAGAAGCTACGCTCTCTGCATTTTTCTCAAGATGGTTGCAGGCAAAATACCTGTAGAGCGCATTATATGGCCTCACCGATAAACCAAGCTCTTCCAATGTTGTTTTACGGCGCTTTTCAGCCAGTGCTTCGTACAAATTGGTATTACCAGGATTTTCACGCAGTTTCTTGGTATCAACCAACACGCATTCTGTTTCAGCCCGGATGCCTTCTGCCTCTTTCGATAACTCCTTGATTTTTTCATTGAGCAGATCCTGCACTTCCAGTTCCTTTGATGCCACTGCTCGATCGTATTCTGCCTGGGCGGAATGCAGTTTTTCCAAGGCCTGATTATATCCTGTTCCAAGGCACAGCTGCCAGCGGTATCGCGGATGCCGAAGTTTACACATGGTTTTAGCAAGGATCTGACGGATGCGTTCGGAAGACAAATGCTTGTGTTCTGCAATTTCTCTCAGCGACAAACCTTCCTGATAGCGCAACTGCAAAACCTCCCGCTCCACATCATCAAGTTCCATGATAATCTGCGCATATACCTCGTCAAAATCTGCCGGCACCACAGTTTCCTTTCTAGTCAGATCACGCAAAAAATCCTCTCTCCAGGTTTCCCAGTCTTTCTGCGTAACGGTTACGCGGTCTTTTTCTAGGTTTGTCACAGCATCAATATTCTGCTTGACAAAACGCATAAACCACAGGTAATTGATGTTTTCTCTTTTGCATGCTTGACTGACTGGAAGCCTATTGACCAGGACGGCCTCCAATACATTTTGTAATCGTGCAACTTTGTTCTGGCACTCTGTATACAGAGTTTTCTGTCCACCCACTGTTCTCATGATTCTTTCTCCTTCCTCAATGTCTGATATTGTTTCAGAGCAATTATGGATGACAATACGGCGATGTTTTACAAGAAAAAACACTCCCCAAAATGGAGAGTGTTTAGGAATATCAGAAATCTTTAGCCTTGGTTCCTTGCTTTCGCAAGTCATGACCGTAAAAGATCCCGGTGCTGTAATCACCAAATAATACCAGATATCGTAATTCTGGTTCACCTGTTATCGGTTCACCAATGATGATACCAACCCTGTTATTTGGTATTGTTCGCACAATATCTTTTCTTTGCAATTTGTGCCATTCTTCGTATCTTTTTTTGACTTCGGCATATTCCATTGCCAATACAAGATTGTACGGTACGCCAAATACAGCTATAATTTCTTCTGGCTGCATCAGGTAAATGTGACGCATCAGATCCCACGCTTCATTCGCACTGCTGTCTTTTGAATCTGTTTGCTGCACGTTGGGTTTATTGTCCTGATTTAATGTTGCTGTCTTTCCTAAAAATGGGGATTCAACGCATTTATGCTTCACAACGATTGGACTTTCGTCTGCCTGATTCATCACATCTTTGGCCCAGTCGATTAGCCACGGAGCGTCTTCTGTGGTGAACATCGGTGTTGGTTCGGCTACGTATACAACGCCATCCAGAATTTTGCAACAAAGCAATACTTCCTGCTTGCCAATTTCCAGTTGATGTTGAATGGCGGATGTCATGACACCGTTATATTCTGCCTGCGCCATAAAATTCCGAATCACATCAGTACCAGTACATCTGACCATGATTGTTTTCTTTTTGAATGCATCCCAACTAAATTTTTTCTTCATTCTCTTCCTTCTTTCTCAATGTCTCTATTGATAGAACTATAAAAATTATGGAAGGGAAAAGGTTCCGATAAGCCCCTCAAAAAAGCTGCCCATACGGACAGCTTTTGCATGAATGCAGAAAAATGATTATGTGGTTCTGTGCACGTTTTTTACAGCGGATGCTGAGAAAATCCTGGAAATACGATCGCAGGTTTCGATACGGTCTTTCAGTTCGCGCTCCAATTTCTTATAGACAGAATGATCGAAACTACTGCCAAGCAGATCATAAAGCTTGTATGCCAAGTCCGCCGTGGCCGATGCATAATGTTCGAGACAGTACTCATACCGCTTTTTACTGGCGGCGGCCTGTTTGGTGATCATGCCATAATAAGCTGCCGGATTCTGGCGGTACAGAACATATAAACCATCCTGAATATTCTGACCGGATGATGTTCTTAAAGTCACCGTGTATTTGGAATATAATCCAATAATATTTGCTTCCTCCTGAGTCAGTCTGCACTTTGGCATATCCAATGAAGATGAGGCTTCGGAGCCACCGAATAAATCAACGCCTCCCATAGCTTCTGCCATAATCGTATATGCCTCATCAGAACTACATCCCGTATATTCCATGACCATATCATGCGTTGACACAAATGTACCGCAAGCCCAGCAGTAATATCCATTTTCTTTCAAAACACAGTTTCCGATATTCATATCCGGATGCCCAAGCCGTTTTTCATGTCCGGGGCATAAAATATACGTATATTTACCTTTTCGCCTCGTATCCATCTGGATATAATCCGCAACAACTTCCGTGTCTGCTTCCATACACAATTTTCTGATATCCATTGTTTTCACTCCTTTTCATGAATCTATGCCTTATGATTATTTCATGAAAATTATGGGATTTGATGTTGTATGGAAAGAGATCTGCCGTGTGCCAACAGATCTCTTGAAAAGATTGGAAGTTCATTCAGGTTAATTCGGAATTTCTCCCACATCATTTCCATGATTTCACGCAGTCCGTGGGTGCCCATATTCCGGATACAGCGAAGATCCGTAGCCGAAAAAGTAGCGATGCTATATGCAGTTAACGGTAAATTACGGGAATAAAAAGCGCGTTTCAGTACATTGTATGGGCGTACTGACAAGCCGAGGTCTTTCAATGGCGTTGCTTTTAAAATTTCCGCAAGATGTATCTCGTCCTCGTTGCTTCTACGTTCCGGAGGATCCAAGGCAAGCTCATGCAACGCAGAGATTGATTGCCCGAATGTTCTTTCCATCTCATCAACAATTTCCTTCACAAGCCCACGGTCTTCATTAAATGGATCGAACAGATTGGATCCATAGGAATGCGCCACGCTCCATGCTGTTAATGGCAGATTTTCGCTAAGAAGGAATTGCATCAGCACTTTTTCTGTATTGGGACGTAAATCCAGCTGTGAAATCATCACATCCTGCATGTGTCGTACTTCATCAGTTGATGTATCCAAAGCGCTGTACGTAAGCGGCGCCGTAACACCTTCCTGTTTCTGATTTCTCATGGCCACAGCTACTTCAGCTGCCAGCTTGGAACGGGTAATTTCATTTTCAAGAAACGTACAAACAGCACACGAACCGGATTTACCTCCAAGCAGCTTCAGGGCATAGGCCAAGCCGTTTGTCCGTTTCGTGAGGTGCGGCGTGTCAATCTGATCCAGGCAACCGGCAACGATGATTTTACAATCCTCTCCTGCACGGGTCAGGATTCCCTTCATCTGCGATACCGTGGTATTTTGTGCTTCATCCACAAACAGAATTTTACGTTTTAAAGACCGGCCACGCAGGAAACTCAGGGCTTCGGCGGACAGACATCCTCGTTCAAATAATTCCATGACTTTATCGCTGACATCTGTTTCTGACCCATCCTTTGTTTTTCCACTGACATATGCCGGATCTACCAGGGTTTCCAGATTGTCCATGCAGCCACGCAGCAACGGGCCGACTTTTTCCGTCTCATCCCCTGGCAGGGCTCCAATCGCATGATCAAATTCCACATTCGCTCTTGTCACGGTAATTTCTCGATACGTATGCTCCACATATGTCTGCTGCAGCGCACATGCCAGAGTCAGGAAAGTTTTGGCTGTACCGGCATCTCCATGGATTACTACAAGCGGGATTTCATTGGCAGGTGCCATCAATGCTTCAATACAGAATCTTTGACCAACATTGCGTGGAGTAATACCAAATGGCTGGCTATTTTCATATTCCAGACATGCAATCACGCCGTTTTTCTCTTTGGCGAGTTTCGTCCCTCCGGTCACCTCATGACGGACTAAGAAAAATTCACATTTATGTATTTTTTCTCCATGTCTTTTTTCAAATACAGCTGTTTCTTCGGGCGTCAGCGAACCGTTTTTACACAGTGCGCTAAACAGCTCATCTGAAACCGTGACATCTGCACGGCCAGTGTATTCCAAATCTTTTGCATCTACCGCTTCGTGAGTATATACCTGTACTTCCACGCCGAGCAGATCTGCTTTTACAGCCATGCAGAGATCATTGGATACAAGAACAGTTTTATTTACTGTTTCTCCCAAACACATCGGATTCGACTTCAGCGCCGCGATTGCCAGTAAAATTTCATTATCCGTTTTCTGTACGGATAACCCATAATCTTCCTTTTTAAGATCCGGCTTGATATTGCGGATAAAGAGCTTTCCTCCGTTACCGGCAGGGACGCCGTCATTCAGTTTCCCTTTTGTTTTCAGAGCATTCAGATTACGGATTGCCCGGCGGACGTTATACCCGCGATCCCCGGAGTCATTCTTGTGATTATCCAATTCTTCTAAAACCTGTGTCGGAATTAACACAATATTATCGTCAAAAGCATGAATGGCATTCGGATCGCTGATCAACACATTTGTGTCGAGAATATAAAGTTTTCTTCCCAATATAATGGCCTCCTTTTTTCTTTGTATTACAATTATGGTGTTTTTTCTGTATTTTTTAGACAAAAAGACCTCCTCCAGAGGATCGGAGAAGGTCTATGTTGACAAACATTATAATGGTAATGCTGCAAGTGTATCCACATTCTGTTTTGTGCCTTCCATTGGAACGAACTGGATCACATTAAGATCCGGTGCACCTTTACCTCCACGTAAGGAAAGAATAACTGGGTCACTGCTCAGGTCATTGCCAATTTTTTCAATAATACGACGTATGCAATCATCGCTTTTGTTGTCATGATAGGATCTTACAATAGTCGGTACTGTTTCCTCTCCTAAAGTATGGCGAAGATAAATTTCACATTCTTCATCCGTAAAAAGCTGATGCATGCGTGCAACGATTGCCTGAAGCATCATTTTGCTGATTGTCGCTCGCTCCGGAGTCTCGAATGCTGTGTTTACTTCCGGGTTTCCCGCTATCAACTGTTCGTGCTGCGGGATTGCTTCCAGATGAGTGTTAAAATCCATATTAAGCTGGCGTAATGCATTGCGGATCTGAGATAACGTCTCATCCGTTTCCAACATATAATCCGCTTCTGTCGGCTTTTTTCCAAGTTTCTCATATTCTGCACGAATTTTAAGAATCTTTTTCTTTAATACTGCATCAGCCTGCGTCATTTGATGCTTATTTGTCGTTGTTGTATGTGACAGGGCAGACTTGATATGATAATAAAAAAATGTGGATGGAGCACCTTTGGTTGCATCGTACCGCGGAAGGTTTTCCATGATAGCCTTATAGGCTTCATGCTCCAGATCTTCTTTGTACTCCGGATCGCGTTCAATATAGGTCATATATCTTTTGAAAATAAAATCACGCACCAGGCCTTTCATATAAAAGCACGCAGATTCCATGGCCTCTTTTCTTTCATTGCCGGTTTTTTCCCTGACTGTTTTTGCAAGCTGAGCATAAAATTCCTTAGATTCCATACCTTTTTTGATTTTTGCGTCTGTTTTATAAAAGTCAAACAGCTCATCTTCCTGGTTCATCAGTCTTTTGCGAAGTGCACGAGTTTTTTCCTCATCCTGCTGCTCCTTGGTTTCTTCATCCTCGGATGTATAGTCCATGGTTTCATAAGCCTGGTATTCAGAATCATCATACGCATCCTCTTCTTTTAATTTTGCTTCATCATATACTGATAACATATGCATGCAGTCTCCTTTCAATCAGCGGAATCAGCTGTAAATAATAGTCTATGGTATCTGGATCTCTCACCGCGTTCCCGGTTTCTTTCATCCAGCGAGTCAGGATTCCGTCATATGATTCTTTGGTACAGTCTGTGCATTCAATAAATTTCATCAGACTGCGTATCTGTTCAATATCGTGGGTCATATCTCATTCTCCTGACGGTCCGAACGTCGAACCCTATCGGTTTGCTTTGTATGGGCATATTATATTCGGTTCTGACAAAATTTTCCAATCAGCTTTCTCTGCGGATATCGTTTTTGCATGTATTTTGAAAAAATCTGAAATTTTTGTGAACAAAAAACAACAGGGTCCCAGATTTTGCGTTGGTTCCCTGTTATTGTGGCTGCAATGACTTATTAAAGGCAGGAATAGCAATCAACAATTAATGCCGGCCTTCCTCCTCTTCTTCCCTGCTCCAGTCAATCAAAGTTACATCACTCAGACCAAATTTAAAAGATCCGTTCTCCCAGTGTCCGCGGATTACTTTTTCATTTGCATTGTAGCGATACCGTAACATATTGCCTTCTCGTCTTTCAAGCGGGTACTTGCGGCCCCGCAGCTCCACGTATCCGGTAATCGGGATATTCTGTTCACCGCAGTTATGATCTTTGAACGGCACGATAAAATGCGCCGGCTGCCCCTTCCGTTCCAGGCGGAACTGATCAAGAAACGCATCAGAGTCCGTGCGTTCCGGCTCTGCCTTTTCAATCGTTTCTTCCATGCGGTTCTGGCTTTCGGTTCTGCCTGTCAGTGTCACATAGGATGTGAAATGACCATTATCCCAGATGCCGTACACATTGAATTCTTTATTGTCTGACGTTGTAATTGTGATCATGTCCTGACCGCGTTCCGTGCAATAGGAACGCTCCACACCGTTTTTGTCTACGACATAAATCAGAAGATCTGCAAAAGTCCTTCCCGGATACATTTCAACGATGCGGGTAGGCCAGATAATGAATTTAACCTGGCTTAAAACTGCGTCACCAAATTTCGGTTTCACCGTAACCTGATGGACATGCTGAAATAACGCTCCTCCATCCTGGCTGTGGTCCGGTTTAGCAGGTTCTGTATTATTCTGCACAGGCTCCGATGTTGATGCGGGTGTTGGTGCCTTATCCGCAACTGTATGATTATGGTTTGCCTTATCCTTTACTTCTTCCCCGGTTTTTTCGGTTTCGGCTTCCCCTGCCCTTTCTTCCTTTTTGTCAAATGCCTCCGTCATGTTCTGCATTGGAGTCTGCTCATTCGGTTCTGCATTGGATGCCACCGCCTTTTCTTTGGTATTTGGCTGAAATTCCGGCAAAGATCCATTTTCAGCCGGTTCTGTTTTTGCATTTTTGGATCCGATGCCAAGCAGACTGGCGATAAAGCCATGTTTAGGTTTTGTCTTTTCCAAAGCAGCGTCATTTGTATTCTGCATTGTTTCCTCATACTGAATAGGATTCGCATTCTTTTTGGGTTCGAACGGCATTGGATCCTCAACATCTGTGCGCTTGCTTTGATCAGCAACAGTCTGACTCTGTTCTGTATCTTTGTCCGGCATCTCATTTTCCTGCGTCACTTTGATATCCTGATGTGTAGATTCGGCTTCATCATCAAGAACCGGTGCATCAAAAGCACTGTAATCATCCATACCGGCGTCTTCGTTTGCTTCCTCTGGCACGTCGCTTTCACTCTTCATACCATCAGGCACAGTTTTCTCCGAAGCATCCTGGATGACTGTCATATCCTCAGTATGTAATTCCGAGGAACGGATTTCCGAAGTGCTGTCTTTCTCCTGTGCGCTGGTATCTGGTGTATTCTGATCCATCGTTAATTTTGAAGAAGTGACCGGTTTATTTTCGGGCGTATTCTCGCTTTCGTGCATAGCGGCATCCTGCTTGGATTCCACGTCGTAGGTATGAGCCGGTGTAGATAAATCATCCACGGTTTTCGATTTATCCGGGGTATTACTATCCAGATTTGCATTTACAGGTAACTCATGTGCATCCGCATCTTGCTCTGTCTGTGATAAGGCCACTGAAGCGTTATTGTTTTCCGGGACCTTTCCACTTGCAAAGGTGCCTCCTGCAGAATTGTCCATGGTTGCTACGATAGCATCGAGATCCAGCTCTGGTTTTTCTTCCAGAGGAGTAGAGGGTATTGTTTCTGCAAACGGTCCAGCAGTCGGTACAACAACTGTTTTTGCGGTATTAGTGACTTTTTCTTCCGCTTCTTTCTTTGGTGTGGCCGTTGTTGCTTCCGGAATTGATTCCTGTATAGGAACATTTGCATGAATATCTGGGAGTACAGAACCAAATGTCGGGATTACCCTGCTAACAGGAATGTCGTGAACGGCAGATACCGGTTTTGTTGGCTGGATCCCGACACTTTTTGCATCTCGTTTCTTGGTGTTTGCTTCTACTTTGGTTTTCCTTGCTCCATCTTCCGTTAGTGCCTGCGCCGCGGTATTTGTCGCCTGTTCGACTTTTGTTTCATTCGGCTTGCTCGTCTGTTTTTTCTTTGGGGATGTTGCCGCAAGTTCCGGATACCCGCCGCATTCCAAAACAGCAGCAAACTCTCCTCTCAGTGTATTTGAGACGCTTGTATACGGACACGCATGCTGCATCCCATCGATTTCCATCTTGATGAATGTCGGGTTGCCGTTTTCATCTTTTTCAATGGTAAATGGGTAGCCTGTGCGTAAAATACCGCAGAAAGCGCTGTTATAAATGCGCGTGTTCATCTGATGAATGACCGGCACCAGTTTATCTTCTTCTGATTCATTCGCCATCAGTTTACGTCCGCACTCCAATGCCAAGGCATAGGTTTGTGGTGCATAAAAAAGTTCTTTACTCAAATCTCCATGTCCTCCTTCTGACTGTTCCTGCCGCATGGAACTGGCAGATCATTTTTTTCTGTTATAATTATGGAAACAAAATGCTCATGATTTGCACACAGCACAAGCGTGTCCAGGCACATACTCACCGTTTTTCTTCCGGCAGGAACAGTTCTTCATAACGCCGGATAATATCTTTTCCAGTCTGCGTCCCGCAATATTTTCTTGTTTCCTCACGGATCCAGCGGAACATATTTGGATATGCAAGCATCAGATCTATAAAGTAGTTGTTTCCTGATTGTCTGTCACCAAATAAAGTTCCAGGACCGCGCAGTTCCAGATCCTTTTCAGCAATTTCGAATCCATCATTTGTCTGTGTTAAAAAGGCCAGCTTGTCATTCGGGGATTCCGTCTGCAGAATACAGTATGACTGGTCTTTCCCACGTCCTACTCGCCCGCGCAGCTGATGTAAGGTTGAGAATCCAAACCGGTCAGCGCCGGTGATCGCAATTACCGTTGCGTTCGGCACATTCATTCCTACCTCGATCACGGTGGTTGCCATTAGCACATCAATAAGACCGTCCGCAAAATCTCTCATCACTGCAGTTTTCCCGGCCGCCTTCATTTTTCCGGTCAGTATTTCCATATGAATTCCCGCCGGTTCAAAAATCGAACGGTATATCTTTTCTTTCTCCTCGATGGAGACAATTTCCTGCTTTTTTGTGTTGGTATCAATCGCTGGGCATACAATGTATGCTTGGTGTCCTTTTCGTACTTCCTGGATAATGCAGTCAGCAGCCTCTGTGTCTTTGCATGTCAGTGTCGTTTTCACTGCTAAACGTTCTGCCGGTTTATCCGTAATTGTGAGGATCCCGGTTTGCTCTCCATAAATGGTGGAGGCCAGAGATTTGGGAATGGGGGTGGCCGACATGGTGATTTTATGGCAGTTCTGAACGCCTTTCTCAAGAAAGTGCTCCCTGTGCATGACTCCAAATTTATGCTCTTCATCAATAACCGCAAGGCCAAGGCTCTGGTATTCCACAGCATCCGCGAAAATACTGTGGGTACCAACCAGAATGCTGACGTCGCCGTTTTTGACTGCTGCACATATTTTTTTCTTTTCGGATGCTTTTGTTTCGCTGGTTAAAAATGCAATATGAATGCCAAGTTTCTCCGCTTCTGGCTGCAGATCCCGGTAATGCTGCCAGGCAAGGGTTGTGTACGGGGCAGCGAGTGCACCCTGGAACCCGTTTTCCGCAGCCTGGATGAGCAACGCAAAAGCTACGCAGGTCTTTCCGGTTCCCACATCTCCCTGAACCAGTGTATTTACCGCAGCTCCGTCAGCCATGGATTTTGAAATACTCTGAATGGCATTCCATTGACCATTTGTCAAGGCATATGGCCTCGATTGAATGTATTGCCGCATTTTTCGTACAGTGGGCATTGCAGAGATACTGTGCTGGCTGATATTTGTTCGATTTGCTTCCAACTTCATGTTCAAATAGACCAAGTCATCGAAAATCATCCGTTTTCTGGCTATCTGACATTGTTTCCAGTTTAAAGGATGGTGCATGAACATTGCCGCCTGTTGAAATGAAGGCAGCTTCGCTTTCTGTAATAATTCCGACGGTATAATATCAAATGCACTGATTCCGCGGATAGCCCTGTTGACAAAGCTGGCATGATCCATGTTGGACCATCCTTTTATGGCGCTGTACTGCACGTAAAACTGATGATACATTGCAATATTATCCGACAGTACCGGCGGGTTCATAACCGAATAGCTTCCATAAAGATCATTGTACTGGATAAAGCCTCCAACAATCAGATGTTTGTTATACACCACTTCTCCTAACCGGATTTCGTCTAACTGCACCTTACGGATGCACAGATCCAGCTTTAATCCGCGAAGATACCAGCGGATGCATTGTAATGTGGCCTGTGAAGAATCTTTCATTGCGTGTGTAATTGCTTTGATCCAGGTAATCGTTTCTTCCGGCAGCATCCGCTTCGCGTTTTCGAAAGTCACCTTGGAACACGCATCCACGCCGCCAGTTTTTAATCCTCCAAGCATTTTGAGCGACGGCGTATTCAATGCATTGATCTCTTCAATTTTCTTCTTGCAGGATTGCTTGATATCCTCCATGACTACGGGGCTGATCTTGTTAATTTCCTTTGGGATAGTAATATTTTGTCCACAGGGATTTTTTGCGCTGTTTTCCAGGTATGTATACTTAAATGCCTCCACACCCATAACATTTACATGCAGGATATTACCCGTACGGTCATCTTTTATTTTTATTTTTGCAAGATTGGCATGCCTCTGCGTTTCTTCCGTATACGAGATGCAGATGCCGGTTATGGCAAATGGCATGCGATGCGTCATGTGCCTTACGACATCCGGATCCGTAAAGTCTAGCGGCATCAGGGAAGTAAAATTCCAATAATGCAGCGGTTCCTGTCGCAGGAGTGCTTCCGCTGATACGATTTTTTTCTTTTCCAGGATTTCTATCTGTTTCTTTTCGATTCCAAGTTCTTCCAGTTTCATAGCTCGCCTGAGACAGTCTCCTTTCGTAATATGGACTATCGACAATGTATTCTTCTTTTTAGTATATCTTGTTCGCATGAATTTTACTGTTTTCGTGATTCTGCGGATATTTAAAAATATACAGTTTTCAAAATGATTTCATCCGCTTCCATAATTTTCTAAAATCATAAAAGAAATCAGGAGGAAGCATATGAATGGAATGAAAAAAATAACAATGCTTGTACTTGCACTGGTCTGCGTCATCAGTGGATCCGTATGGGTAAATGCTTATACCAAAAAAATGGCTGATGAAGCGGCTTATGAAGAAATTCGCGAAACAGTCCAGATTCATGATCTGGAAGTTCAACCTACAACCGTTGCACCGACTGAAACAAAAGTTGTAGAAACTGTTGCTGACAATAAGCAAGAGTCTTATGTAGCTCCAGCGGGATTGGCTGACTTGATGGCATCTAATCAAAATGTGATTGGATGGTTAACTATCGGTAATACAAAAATCGATTATCCAGTTTGTCAGAATAAATCCGATAACGAGTATTTTTTACACCGTGACATTAACGGTCAGAAAAATACAGCTGGCAGTATATACCTTGATAGTATACAGGATATTAATGCCAAAGGTCTTCACGTGGTTTATGGACATCATATGAAGAACGGAACAATGTTTAAGGATGTATCCCGATTTACTTCCACGAAGTATATGGCGGAGCATCAGGACATTACACTCTGGACCGGCAAGCGTGAAATCAAATTAAAACCGATTGCATGTTATGCAGGTCCGGCGGATGGAAGTTATCGGACAAATTTCCAGACCACAGATGAATTACATAAATTCATCAAGACCAAATGCGGAAAGGATATTATATCTGATAATGTATTCGTTTTCATCACCTGTTCATATGGTGGGAACGATGAACGTACGTATCTCATATGCGAAGAGGAGGGCTAGTCCCTCCTCTTTTGTGTTATGTTTCTAGTTTCTAGTTTTTAGTTTCTATACAGACCCGCGCATAAGGCGGGTCGTCGATTTGGAAATAATACAATTTTAGATATCGTTTCTATACAGACCCGCACATAAAGCGGGTCGGTATCGCCTCGTTTTTCATAATTGACGGATATGGTTTCTATACAGATCCACACATAAGGTGGGTCCGAGAATTTCCTGAATCTCCTCTGCGCTGTACAGTTTCTATACAGACCCACGCATGAGGTGGGTCTATACATAAGGTCTTTAAGGTATAGTTTGATATATGTTTCTATACAGACCCGCGCGTAAGGCGGGTCCCTGGATGAGGCGCGGGAGCGAGCTGGACGAGAGTTTCTATACAGACCCGCGCGTAAGGCGGGTCAGCGAAATTCAACAAAAATTCCGCTATATAAAATCTTGATTTTATCCAAATAGTCATTTGGATGCATTTCTTTACCATTGCAGACAATGACAGTGAAAAATACGCATAATTAATGATACTTGTTTTTGGTTAATAGTCACAAAATGAAAACTGATTTTTATGTGTACATGAGGTTATAAATTGCGTATCGTGCGTCAACAAAATCTTATTCGTCAACGTCCACGTCATCTGCATCAAGATTATCATCTTCTCCAAAAATTTCTGCTCTGGCCAGTTTTCCTTCCTCGATCGCCCGCTGCTGCTTAATCTCTTCGATTTCTTCCATCGTCTTACATCCTGTCAGATATTCCGTTGAATACGGCACAATCTCGGTTGCGGTATCTTTATACTGATATGTCTCTCCGCAAGTCGGGCACTGATGATTTTTCAAGTATTCCCTCGTCTGAATCGCTCCATCCACAAACACCATGCCACCTTCCTGAATTGCCAAAACATCATTATCTGCTACTACACCATATGATTTTACAAATGGGAAATCGTGTTTATTCGTTTCTTGATCTTCCTTGATGCGGTATTTTCTCATAACATCCAACTGATAGTTTGCAATACGCTGCCCTTTATCCGTAATAAACAAGGTGGGTGGAGTGCAGACTTTGCCGATAATGGTTACTCGGTTTGAAATTTCAGCATTCCGTCGCATTTCCCGATTGGATTCTTCCGGCGCTAATGATTCACATTCTTTTTTCATGTAAATTGGATTCACAAAGGTCATGGTAGCTGGTATGGCTTCCGGTGCCCCACAATGTGGACACTTTAAGGTCAGCGTATAATTGACAGTAGCCAAGGTACCGCGCATCAAAATCACATCTCCCGTCTTCCACGCGCTGATTGCCTTCATCATTTTTTCATTCTGACTCAGAATAATTGGCAGGTCGATACGGATACGTTTGTCCACAGCTCCAAAATCCCTAATACCGCGCAATACAGACAATATACCAATGGTACGGACAAGTTTTCTGTTCGGATCATGCACGTCGCTTGTATTATACAGGAGTTTGGGAGATTCCATAACGGTGCCATAAAGCGTTACTTCATTATGTCTTGCCATAAGTTATATAGCGGTTCCCGGATTTTCCAGTCCCGCCGTTCCTCCTTATTTTTTCTTCTGTGCCAATTATGGAAACTTTTTTTATGAAAGTTGCAAAAATATTAGCATTCTCACACGCATGGGGCAACCTACAAATTTGTATGTGCGAAAGCACAACCAAAATCATTATGTGAAAATCACATCATGATAACATTGGCGTGACATATCATACTCACGCATTTCCATCCACTCCTCATCATACTGCTTCTTATTTTCTTCTGTCTCAGCCATCCCGTTCCAGGTGAGAAATTCTTCCATTTCCAGTGTTGCCGGGAATGCCTTTACGGAAAAGGCAAGGCTGGTTACTTTACGGCCTTTTTTATTTTCCGTAAACGTTACGTTGATATCTGTTTTTTCATTAATTATCTGAATGGCCGGAGCCAAATAGTTGCGTTTTAAATGCTTGTAATCACACGTTTTGCTGGCACCTACGAGACAGATCAACTCTTCCAGACTGTAATTGAATGACTCCATGTTTCGATATCGGCAAAAAAATGGGTACAGCGTAACCGCCGCAGAAGTTTTTAACCGATTCAGGTATTTCAGTTTCACCACGGTAAATGTTTTTTCCAATTCCTTTCCAAAATAATGTCCAATGTCCGAATTAAACCGAACCTTCAGGGAATCTGCATCATAATCCGCATATACAGTCTGCAGCCATGCCATGCTGAGAAATTTTTTTCCTGAATCTGCACTGACTTTGAAAGGAATAGTCAGTCCGGTTACTGCATCGGAAAGAAACTTCATTACACGGGCAAAGTTGTTGTTTTTATCATGATGATACCCAAGTGCTTTGCAAAGCTCAGAAATGTTCATTTCTACTGTTTCAAAACAGCCTGGTGTCATAGCGTTGCACTTCCAGATAATATAAAGCAAAGCTTTTGTTTCTATCGGACTGAGATTGCCAGTCAGTGGCAGGATTCCGTATTTTGCAATCGTATTCGCAGTAAATAGCTTAAACTCATCGTTGTACATATAGCCTCCTAGATGCCTGTGCTGTTATTGGATCGACTGTTACAATTATGGCGAATTTCCTTGTCAAGTTGGTTACTGTCTAAATCCCAAAAAATCCCCGGCAATTTGCCGGGGATATGGAAGCAATACTGTTATGTCTGCGGATAACAATTTTTACCGTGCGATAGAAACATGCGGATATGGGATTTCGATTCGTTCCTTTGTAAACTCACGGATAATCCTGAGCCGTATGTTGCTGGCAGCTCGAAAACTTTCATCCACAGTTTCTGTCCAGATGGTTGTCTTGATTACGCATCCAGAATCATTCATCGAAGAAAGCAACACGGATATTTCTTTCTCTCCATTTCCCTTGCTTTTATCAACCACGGCAGGTTCTGCCAGAACAGCTTCTTTGACAACCTGAATTGCCCGTTCAAGGTCTGCTTCATAAGCGACTGATATTTCCAGAAATGTTCCGATCACATTACCATCGAAATTGCTGTTTCGCAGCACCTGTTTATTCACCACACTGTTTGGAACCAAAACACGGCTTCCGTCATATGCACGGATTACGGTATGACGCATTGTGATGTTTTCCACGATTCCGGCAATTCCCATGTTCTCAAGAACGATTCGTTCGCCGACATCAAACGGTTTTGCAAAACTTAAAACCATGCCGGCAATAACATCCGCCAATACCGCTTGTGCTGCAAAACCGATCACGGCTACCATGAGGCTTGCACTCTGAAACAGAGTTAAGGTCAGTTCTCGTGTAATCGAAAACTGCATTCCAAAAACCAAGATTGTCAAAACCACGAGTATTCCTTTAGCACATGATATAAAGAAGCGGACATGGAGGGATTTTTTACGCTGAATCAGAATTTCTCCGATCAAATCTGCCAAATACCAACACGAAAGCGCGATCAGTACAATGATTACGCTGCGTAATGCCACATTTTCCATCACTGTCTGCATTGTAACGCCTCCTCGCTCTGCTCTTCCTCGTCCTCGTCCTCATCCTCATCCTGTATCTTCCGAATCTCAGGAATCCAGTCTTCTGTATATGGTTTTAATAGCCCATATGGCACATACTCCTGCAGCGCAGAATTACACGCCAAGGCCATATCAATCAGGTAAATGTCATCGCTTCCATCTGGATTGGTTCCGTTCAGCATAACATCTAACGACCACTGCCCTTTCAGGTCAAGGTTCGGAAGTATTGCTTCAATTTTACGCGCCACCTTATCTTTATATATTTCATATTTTTCCATTAAAGTGTGTTCATACGCACTGTATGTAACATAGTCATGGATTTTATCCGGATTGCGAAAATCATCTTCCATGGAAAACCGCCGTTTCATCGTTTCCTGGTCCCAGTACGGCGCAATTCCAAGGACGCGCTTTTCTGTTGCGTCAATGAAGACGCGCATTTCCAAACGAAGCGGTAAGCCCAAGTAAATCTCCGGAAGTTTTTCTTTGGGCTCAATATACTCACGCACCGCCCATTCCACAGTAGTCTGCATACCATAGATAGACGGCTGGCAAAGCGGGCCGGCCATTGCTGCCCCTCGGGAATGGTTGTACAGTAAATACTCTCCAAGTTCATGCACTTCCTTTGCCCCAGATACTTTTGCGTTCCGGAAATCAAATTTGGACGAACATGTTCCAGTGCGTACGAAATACGTTTTGTTTTCATCCAGTCCAAATACCCTGTAACAGTAATCATCCACAATTTTCAATGTGGTTGGCGTATGTGTTCCATAATCCAGTCTGGTAAGCTGAAGCAATGTAAGCGGAACTTTGATCATGGTGGTTGCCGGGATCTTGAAGTAATCCTGTTTTTTTACTGCTTCAACCAGTGCTGGGAGCCAATATCCCATAGAATTTGGATTTTTGTCGATCATGGCATACATCAGACCATCCAGATCCAGAAGATCAAGCCCGGAACGAAATCGGTCATATGCCTGCTTGCGCGCAGTCCGTGAACGTTTCTGCGACTGAGAATCCATGTACATGGACAGTAACATCCTGCCATTTACACCTTCTTCTGTATTACAGTCTTTTTTCATTAAATTACCGGTGCAGGCAGGCCGAAATGCTGCAGGTACAGCCATTACCTCCTCTTTTGTAACCATTTCATGATCCGGCAATGCAAGTGGGTTGAGGGTAGAGATGTTTTCTCCATCATAACGATATACCGGAGTCAGCGCGATCAACTCTTCCACGATTCTGCAAACCAATTCATCCAATGCTTCCGGCGTTTCACGGTTCATAACTGCCGCCGCCTGTTTTGCATTCGGTACTCCGTCGTAAGAATAGTCATTATCGTCAATCACTTCCTTGCGGTAAGCTTTTTCAAATGCATCCAGCGCTTCTGGCGTTGTTTTTAAAAAATCTACCAGGGCATCTTTTCCTGTTTTGGATTCACCTTTTTCAGCTGAAAGAACTTTATCAGCCGTCTGTACAAATCCTGACATCCACGCTGACATTCTGTTCAGCGGCGATGTCGCTTGTTTTTTCACTTTCTTTTCCATTTTTTTCTCCTTATTGTTCGAGTTTTGCCATACATGCTTCGATACCGGCATGATCCGGATAGAAAAACTTATGGCTTTTGTGATAATAGCGGATGATCTGCTGCAATTCAGATGCATATTCCATCCAATACTGATAAGCAGTTTGTACGTAATCGGAACCGTTGTGATACTGAGCTTTGATTTCTTTCGTCGGGATCGTCCACCAGATCATGTCGACGGCATACATTTCGGTAACATGGCAAAAATCACACCAGGCTTTAAAGCGATCGTTCACGTGAAAGGTCTGCTCATTGTGCAGATAATCGACAATCGCATCACCCAGGTAGGAAACCGGCCAGAGCACTTCGTAATCGTCAAATATACCGCTGATATCATAAGCACGGGCTTTCTGAAGCTCATCGAATGTGCATCCCTCCTGGATATCGGCCCATACAATATGCCCTCTATCCTGCGCCCAGCATAACTGTCCGCCAAAAGCAGTTTTAAGCATATTGGCGAAATAATAACAGTATCCGGCGGAAAATAGATGATCAATTTGCTCCCCGGATTTCCCGTCTCGGTCAGGGAAATTTGTAATTTCATCAATGAATTTGATAACCTTAAGATTTACCTCTCCCTGAAATTTTTCTGTATTGGTGTACCATTCTAATAAGTGTCCCATATTTTTCTCCTTTGTTAAAACAGCGAGAGTTCTTTGGACCGTGTCACGTCACAATCCAAGTCTCTCACATGTTTACATTCTGTACTCATATTATTTTTTCGTTACAAATTATCTGTATTGATCCAATATCCTGCTGTCTTCATTTCCTCATAACTATCGAAACCATGCTGCAATGCGACAATATCCAGATAATCCTCCAGCGGCATCGCACCCATGTTGGTATTCACAATCTTTTCTGCACTTTCGCCCATAAGATTCTCCTTTGCTTTTCTGCAAATTGCCGTCTTTTTTGTTACTGCACTACCGTAAAATCAGTCGGTATAAATTTCGATGGCCAGCGATAATGTCCATCACTCCAAAAAGTACGCGAGCCGACGCAGCGCTTCTGAATTGTTACCGTATCACCGGCGTGGACCACTCCGTTGCCATAATTTTGATCAGCAACGAAACTGATCCATGTAAATAATGGCAGTGCATTCAGTTTTTCTCTGCTTTTCCGATATTTTCTTACTTGCTCTGCATATTCCTTGCATTTTTCGCGCCAGGCGAGTGCGGTTTTATTTTCTGTCTGACTTAAGCATTTCAGAATACCAACCGGGCAACGCGCTTCTGGTCCCATGGTTTCATCCATATCTTTATAAGCAAAGTTGTAATAATCCCGCTGGTTAGTCTGCGTTAAAAAGATGACTGCATAAACATCCTGCTCTGCCTCCGGAATCGTTTCAAATTCATCGTTGTGTCCAGTGCGTCTTAACAGGGGCCGGATTGCCGCATAGTATGTAGCTCCGACCATGCTGGACTTGACCACGGCGAAATGCCCCGCATTCAGTCCTTCCAACCAGTACGCATCACATTCCCGCTTCCGGTCCACTCTGCCTGATTTTGTGTAATACTGTGCATGATAACTTGTCCATCCCATATGTTTTCTCCTTTTTTGTATATTGTAAAACAGCCCCGTCTACGCATCTGCATGAACGGGGCGTTGTTTGGAAGTTACGCTGTTTTCTTTTTTCGACTCTTTTTTGCAGCCTCTTTTTCTGCTTTACGTTTTTCCGCTTCATGGTCAACCGGATCATAGGTTTCTCCAAGAATCTGGTAAACTTCACGCAGAAACTGATTCTGCTCATAACCGGTTTCTTTTGTACCATAGGCAATGTACTGCCCGGTTACAGTCAGGGAATCCCTGGCTCTTGTCATTGAAACGAAAAGAAGTCTTCTGGTTTCCTCTAAACGTTTCTTGGAATTCCGGCTGTTTTTGTGCAGGTACTCGGAATCGTATTTTGAAACACTGTTAAACACATATTTCCATTCCAATCCTTTGGAAGAATGTGCGGTGACCAGGGTGACCCCCTCGTATTTTTGTTCCATTCGCTTTTCTTCCTTTTCGCCGTAACGCTTAAAATCGCGGATATACTCCAGTTCACTCTGCAGATCCTCATTGGCGTATACCAGATCAAGGAAATGAGCGTAAATTTCATCGTCACCTTTGATATCATCAAGCATCTGGTGGAAGATTACACGCTGCACATCAAATGGCAGGTCCTCCATGGATTCAAAGGAATCCTTCAGCTGTTCTACTGCCTCTGTTACGGCATCATCATCCATATCCGCAATCAGATCGCCATCATGCTGTGCAACCAGATAGTCAAAATAACACTTAGTCGCGTCGGGTTCATAGAATGCCATGGCTAACGAAAGCGCCGCCTTTACACGGCTGTTTTCCATTAAACGCAGTGGATTTTTCATTACCCACGGGATGCGGTTTTTGGAAAGAGCTGCGGACATTTCGCTGATCTCATTTTTTGTGAACGCGATAAACGCAATCTCTTCCGGTTGCACACCGCTATCAATCAGTTCTCCGATCTGATCCGCGATCCACGCGTATTCATCCTGCTTCTTAAAGAAGCCCTTGACTCTGGTGCTACCGCCATTCCCTCTTGTGGAAACCATGGTTTTATCCACTTTTTCCGTATTGAGGTCATTGACCGCATTGGAAAGCTCCACGACTTCCTCGCAGCTTCTGCGATTCTCTGTCAGAAACAATTCCGTACCGCTTACACCCATTTTCGTAAAGAAATGGATAATATTATCCGGCGATGTATTGCGGAAAGAGTAAATGGACTGAGCGTCATCGCCAACCACCATAAGACTCTTAAATGACGGGCAGGCGCAAAGACGTTTGATCTTGTCAAGCTGGCCATCATTACTGTCCTGAAATTCATCCACCACGATATGCTCAAAACCGTAGCGTTCCTCCAGGTAATCCGGGTGTGCATCCAGGAACTTGTTGGCAAGCGGTTCCTGATCAGCAAACTGTACCAGGTTATCTTTCTTAAGTTCCTCGTTATACCGTTTACACAGTGCCAGAATATCACGAAGCTGATTGGTATCAAGACTGCTGATATAACCGGAGTCTATGATGGCATGCTGCAGGTTGTTCACCGACGCGGGATCATCCGGGTCAAGGTTCTCCGCTTTAATCACTTCAATCACCTTGGATACGCAGGCGAGCGCCCCGTGGTCCATGGTATAGTTCAAATAATCAAGTCCAGGAATCTCTTTCTCTTCCAGCAGTCTTGTGATCGTAACGTAATTGCGCACGCGATCAATAACATTAGGCATGGCTGTAAAGCCAAGCTCTGCGTAATTTTCCTTCACGATCTGGAAATCAAAGCTGTTGAATGTCATGGCCTGAATGTCATCCGTCCCGATATTTAAACCTCTTGCCGATGCTTTCTTGGCAAGGCGCTCCTTCATTTCCGTAGCGCCCGCCTCCGTAAAAGTGATAAAAAGCATCTTATGCGGGTCGGTCCCGGCTTCAAACATCCTGGCTCCGCGCTCAGTCATGCATTCGGTTTTTCCGGTTCCGGCGCCTGCGTTGACCTTGCAGTAACCTTCCCGGAAATCGATCACCCGCTGCTGTGCATCGGATGGCACGATTTTCCCTTGTTTGCCTGACAATGTTTTTTCTTCGTACTTCTCTGGGAGCTTCTGCCAGAAACACTGCGTATACATCTTGCAGTATCGGCAATTATCTTCTCCGCACATATCAGAGCCCTCTGTGTAAGTCTCCAATTGATCACGGAACATTTCATCATTCGGGGTATCTCCCATGGTATCACTCCATACTTCTTCAAGCGTTACCACATTGCCTCCGTTTCCGGAAAAGAAATCCATGTCCGAAAGCGTATCAGCTGTATCTGTGGTTTTACGCATGAAATAGTAGGAAGCCTTCACCTTCCAGATTTTTCCTGCCGGCACGAGCGTGCGTGCATAGCGGAGCAGGAAATATAACTCCAGACAGTTATTGACGGATGCATCCTGTTTGCGCCCTTTCTGGGTAACTGTCGGTTTGCCAAGACGGTACAGCACCACTTCCACGCTGTCCTGTTCGAAAAATGCTGCGTCCGGGAATACCGTCACCTGGTATTCTCCCTCCACAATATGCTTTGGACCGACAAAGGTTGCTTGGCGCTTCTCAGAATTTGCCGCGCGCAGGAATAGTTTACAAAGGCGTTCTGCCTTAGCTTTTCTCTGTTCCGGCAGAAGCATCTGCTCGTCATCAAGTCCTTCTTCCACAAGGCCCATAAACTCGCCCGGTTTATATTTTCCGGCAAGGTAGCCTTTCATCAGATCCTTCATCAGGATCGCTTCATCAAAGTTGGATTCCTTTACAGTATCCAGAATGCCGTTCAGACCATCATAATTACGAAGCACCTTACAACGATCTGCACCACGGAATTCCGAACTTCTCTTTTCTATATAGCCATTTTCATTTTTTCTCATGCCGTTCTCCTTTGATCATTCAGGTTCCCGCTTACGCGGAAACCTTGATTACATACTCCACGCTGTCCTGGCAGTCCTGATAGACAATGACCTCATCCATCATGAATCCAGAATATCTGGACTCCGCCCAGGTGCATAATGCATCCGGCGCAATGGATTTCAGTTTTTCCCAGCACAGACCGCTGTCCAATCCAAGATGCCCGTCATAATAAGTGCCGTCTTTTCCGACCGCAACCTTGCAGACTAAAAGCAGACCATAACTCTGTCCACCGCTTGTCCACTTCGCTCCGACTCTGGATGTATATCCCAAGGACTTGATAGCATCCGGTGCGAAATAGGAACCATATCCGTATGCCTTACCGGTGAGGACAGTATCTTTCGGCGGGCGGTTCTTGATGCCTGTTGTCAGGATAGACCAGACGTTTTCATGCTTAGTGCCGTGGAATAAATATTTAATTCCATTTTCCATGGTCAGATCATTTGCTTTAGCAAATTCTTCCAGGTCATGTTCCGTTGCGTGGTTGCATACTTTAAATGCCTCGATATACTTTCCTGCATTCCCGGTCAAAATCTGTTTTAAATAGTCTTCCTCTTCATCGGTTACCGGGCGCATTTCAATACCATTGGCATCCAGGATTGTTTTTTCATCCTTGTGATCCATGCGATTTTCACGTACCTGGGAAACCATGATGTCGAACAGATCCTGCTCGTCTACCAGGATGCCCGCGAAATCCTGTTTGTGCTTCGCAAGATGCAGAGAGAGCTTGTCCATTCGTCTTGGAATGGCAGTATAAAGCAGCTTTAACTTGTTATTAAATTCTGCTACGCTCATATGATCCTGTCCCGCCACGAGATCTTTGATTGTCTGTTCGCCAAGCGCGATCATTTCATCTGAAATGTCATCAACCTTGACGGTATATGACTGTTCAAAGATGTGCTTTGCGAATGCAAGCAACTCATTCACAAAAGCCTGGGTTTTAGCATCCGGGATTTCTGCAAATGAACCATCCTGTACACCGCCATTCCGTTTGGTAACCTCGATCTTGTCCATTTTTTTAGTTTTGATCGGCATGTATCCCTTACGGATTTTAGCGGCATACACGTTGTCCCAGTCCTCAATCGGAAAGATCTGGCTGGTCGGTTTATATCGCCCGATTGTGATACCTACTCTTCCAGTTGTGATTTTCATGGAACCATTTTTCAAGTTTTCCATGATAAAAAACTCATTGTGCCCACGTCCGGTTGCGGTTTCTTTGACATACGCCATTTCCACATACTCACGCGGGATCTCTTTCTTTTCTTCATTTTTCAGTAAATCTTCCATGATATCCTCCTTCATGTCTTGTGATTCTTTCAGAGAAATTATGGGATTTGATGAATCAATATAGTGAATGGCGTGAAATATCGCAATTTACCATATCCGCAGCATTTCGCTCCATGCACGAACGCAAATGCGGGGTTATAATAAGGTCAATGAATGAAACACAAAGGGGAAATAATGATGTTCCAGAAAAATTTAGCTCAGGAAGAAGCTGTTCAGACTCATAACGGTCCGGTATTATTGGTAAGCTGCCCAGGCAGTGGCAAAACTACAACTATGCTCCGCCGTATCAATTCCATGATCACGTCCGGAATTCAGGCGAGTTCTATTGTGATGGTAACATTCACAGATGCTGCTGCGCAGGAAATGAAAGCCCGTTATATCAAAGAATATGGCGAATGTTGCGTCGCATTTTGTACAATACACTCCATGTGCCTTCGCATTTTAAAAGAATATTCTGACGTGCCTGTCAACGTTATACCTGCGGAAATTCAATATGGATTGCTCAGACAGTGCTTTCGTAAAATCCGCGTACCATACCGAAACGCGGAAATGCTCAAGGGTGCATTTACAGATATTAGCGCCTGCGCCAACAGCGGTTATGAACCAAGCATGTTTCATCCGGCTTCCGTTGATAAGAACATTTTTCCGGCGCTCTTTGCGGCATATCAGGAAGCAAAACGCGAAGCCGGATACCTTGATTTTGACGATATGCTCTGCGTATGCAGAGATCTGCTTCGCTCCAACAGCACCGTTCTGACCACATTGCAGAAACGGTATCCCTATCTTTTATGCGACGAGTACCAGGACACTAACTTGGTACAGAAGGATATCTTATACATGCTTGCCGGTGATACTGCAAATCTCTGTGTGGTCGGAGATGACGATCAGTCCATTTATGGATTTCGCGGCGCTACACCTGGAATCATGCTGGATTTTGAAAAAGATTTCCAGGATGCAAAAGTTATTTCCATGGATACCAATTACCGATCCAGACCGGAGATCATTGAAAAAGCCAGAAACCTTATCGGGCATAATAAAGAACGTTTCCGAAAAGACATTAAGGCTGCACGGGATGGACATGGTGATGTGATTGTCAAAACATTAAAAATACGCAGCGAGGAGCTTTCATGGATCGCTGCAAAAGTCAAATCCATGATTTCTGATGGCATTTCCGCACGCGATATCGCTGTTCTGGCGCGAACCAATCTCCAGTTGGAAGATCTTGCATGTGCCTTTGACATTTTACAGATTCCCTATACGGCCGGTGAGTCCATACATGATGACTATGAACATTTTATTTTCCGTGACCTTATCTCCTATCTGACTTTGATGGAGGGAAACTGGGATAAAGAATGCTTTTTACGGATTCTGAACCGTCCGGTCAGATGGTTGAAGGAATCATTATTTTCCACTCTTGACGGGTTTGATGAAAAAGCCATGATTCAGCTTGCTATGCTTCATAAGCCTTATGAAAAAAAAGCCGTGGAAGAGGTCAGGCGATTATATAAAATACTGTGTGGTTCCCGTCAGTGTCCCCTTGTTGATATAATAAAAATTATCTGTAACGAATGCTGTTACCGCGCTTTTTTATGTGATTATGCAGACAGTATCGGCATGGAACCTGGCGTGTTTTTTAGTAAACTGGATTTCTTTTTACGCGAAGCTGTGAAATATCGTTCCGTCAGCGAATGGATGGAAGCAGCTAAACGACATGTTGCCGCACACCGCAGGAAATTAAGTGAAAAGGATGATAATGCCGTTACCCTCGCTACCATGCATCGTTCCAAGGGGCTTGAATGGGAACATGTGTTTATTTTGGATTGCTGCCAGAATATTATGCCTGGTAAAAATCCAGCAACCGCACAAGATAAAAATGGTTCTGAAAAATCAGCGTCTGAGATTGAGGAGGAGCGTCGTCTGTTCTACGTGGCCATGACGCGTGCAAGAGAATCCCTGTATCTATGTAATTACGCATATCGCGAGAAGAAAAGCAGACAATCCGGTGAAAATCCAGGATTTACTGGTGTTGCTCCTTCCATCTTTTTAGCGGAAATGCAGGAAGATCTGGAAGCGAAGAAAAAGAAAATAGAGTTGGATGAGAAAAACAGAAAAGAAAGTGTATGCGCGATCCATGATGCGTTTCTCGAAGGCTCTCCAGCCACATTTGCAACCGGCATGGAAGTGCATCATTCTGAATTTGGCACTGGCACCGTTATACGCAAAACTCCTGCATTTGTAATCATCAATTTTGGTAATGAAAGCAAAATGTTTTTTCTGAATCTGTAATCCTCTCCTATCAAACAAAAACTCCCGGGTTGTCCTGGGAGTTTTTGTTACTGCTTATTTTCTTGATAGAAATTCTGTCCATGCCTGTTTCCATGGATCACTGCCCGTAAATTCGGTACCATCCTTATCAGCAGTCTGTACGGATTCTGCATAAACAATGATTTCATAATCCTGTACATCCGCCGCAGTCTGAAACGTCGTCTTTACCTTCTTAAATAAAGCATCTGTCGTTTTACCCGCAGCCACCGGTTCTGTATAGTAATAGTATCCTCCTAACTCCGCATCATCGGGCTCCTCGATATATGTCCAATGCTCCGGTAAATGATCCGCGTAGCTTTCCGCCGAAAAAAAGCTACTACCATCCGGGGATAATTCCGAAACATCTGCAACGTTTGAGTCTGAAAATGCTACATACACGCGTACATAGCACGGAACTGTCCCGGTATTTTTCACTTCCACATTTTTTTTGTATGTATTTTCTCCGGTGTTCATTTCTTTTGGCGGAGTAAAATCTTCTTTGATGGTAATTGTATTATATCCGACTGAGAGCTGGTTATTTACGATGCTTTTTGCCCGGAAGAGTGCTGCCGTTCCGCCGACGGCGGTCAGACAGATCATTGCAGCAAAACCAGTCAGAATCATTCTTTTTGATCGTCTCATACGCCAATCCGTGCGCGGTCATCTTTAACCGCGCACGTCATCCCTCCTTTCGTTATGATGCCGGCTGCGCTTCGGTTTCCACCTCCGGCTCTACCTCTGTTTCCTGTGCGATATTTAAGCCAACAGACTCTTCGCAGTTTACCCATACACGTCCGAGCTTATCGCCCTCAATGTCAAATGTATAAGTTCCAGCTACCAGGTTCGGTACCTTAATGACATACTTACCGCCCTCATTAGCCATGATGTTGCCAGGGGTGGTTGCAGCGGAATATTCCGTTCCATCCGGCGCAGTCAGGCGAATATTTTTCAAAACACGGTCAGTCTGTTCCCATGTGATGGTAAAATCATGCGGAGTTGCAGATGCATCATAGTAAATGGAAATGTTACCATGGCTGCTGTTATGATAATAGCTGGTCGCATTGCCGCTGCTGATGTTTATTTCAGCATTTTTATAGGTGTTTTCAAAATTTTCGTAAAGAAGATACCAGTCTCCCGCGATCACATCCTGAATGCTTGCGCTCAGATAAGTATTACCGCTTTGATTGCTGCTGTCATAAGTTTTACTATTATCCTCTTCCAGTCTGGTGACTTTACCAACCGGATCAACCAGATATGCCTTCGGGAATTTACCGTTCTTATTTGCTTCCGTGCGGTTTTCGTCGCTGATATAACGGTATGCAACGGTCAGATCCATGTTCTTCTGCGTCTGGTCGATGGAAATTTTCTGTTTTTCCGCATAATCGTCCGGATTTATTTTTAAGCCGGCTTGTTCTGTGGCGGTCACCCCATCATTACTTATGATTCCATTCGCTTCCTGCCATTCATAAAAAGTCATGGTCTTGCCATCCGAGCCCTTATAATAATAAGGGGTTTCCAGACTGATACCGCTTTCATCCACGCCGCGGTCTACGTTTAGGAATTTCACAAGTCCGGTTCCATTTAAAAGATAGTAACCGGATTTGAAATACGATGGTACTTCAACAACGGCATAACCGTCTGTAGACAACGTATAGCGGTCTGTCTGATAAAGTTCAAAGGAACTGAAATAACGTGTGTCAGCCAGTGCAGTCAGCTGAAGTGGCACTGTGCCAACATAAAAATCAATCTGGGCTGTCGCATCTTTGCTCATACCTGTGATGATTCCCGCTTCATTGACATACTGTTTGGAAATTCCTGTTCCATTGATTTTGTCCACGGTCAGATCGGAGCCTTCCGGCATCTGTACCCCGGATAAGGCCGCCTGTAAGGAAGAACCATTTGCCAGTCTGGTACCATCTCCGGACTTGGCTTTCCCCGAGTTGGTCATTATCAGCCCGGATATGCCAATAGAATACCCGCAGTCTTTAAAGCGCTCCCAGGAAAAGGAATTAACCGGATCCGTTGACACATAAATCAGCTGATCATTTTTATACAGGGTTGGAATCGCCGAGTCCTTATAAACAAAATCCAGCAAACGGTTATCGTCCTGTTTAATCATGCCATTCTCAGAATCTTCCGTAGATTTTACTTCTTTGCTTATATCAAAGTTCTGGTCTTCGTATGGAAGCAGATAAAATGAATCACCGGATTTCACATAGAAGTTCCCGGCACTCAAGTCATTGAGTGTGATGGCGGTCAGTGTTTCTTCTACCGGTCCCTCCTGCACTTCTTTCTTTTTGCATCCGGACATCAGCACACATGCGATCGCAACAATCGCCGTGCTGCACACAAGTAATTTGCTTTTATTCATGTTTTTCCTCCCTTGCAGTATTTTCTAACGGCACCGGACTCTTACCGGCATTGGACAGATATTTTTCACTGACGGAAAGTTTGACGTCTCCTTCCAACCCACCGTAATGAATCAGATGCATAATGAAATTGATCAGGTTATGGTGGTTGACTTTCTCATCATCAGAAATGTTGATTAAGCCAAGAGTGCCCTGAGTCAGACGGTTAAACATATCCGGCGCCTCTTTGAAACCCGCGATACCAGCAGAGACTTCTCTGGTCAAGGACGGTTCTTTGTTTCCTTCCGGATCAAAAGCTGCTCCATTCACCTTGGAATAGAGCAAGATGTAATCATCACAGTCAACTTCTACATGTTTTTCATCCATGCCTTTCACTTTGGCGTCAATCTGAATACGAATCGGTCTATTTGTCATATTTTTTTATGGCGGCACCAGGATTTCCGGCACCGCCTGCCTCCTTTCTAATTTTCGCGTTCCGGAAATTTCATCTGGGTTGCATATGTAGATCCCTTTGGCTGCAGCTCCAGATATGCGTCATACGGTTTCCCGGTTTTCTTGGATTTTCCCCATGAGCGGAATACTCTTGTCCGCTTCTTTGTGATAAGTTCTTTTAAATCTTTTTCTTTCAGTTTCCCGTTATTGGAAGAAACGGCGAAATTGCAGCCTTTCTTATAATCCTCGCATGCATAACCCCAGGATGCCGTATGTACCGTTTTCCCACAATAAGGGCACGCAATACCATCTACGTTTCCGCCGCCGGAAGACTGTCCAAAATCAGCGCGCACGGCAAACTGAGATCCCTTCGGTTCCAGCTTCATTTTTGCATCGTAGCTTTTCCCGGTCTTCTGGGATTTGACCGCATTTTTAAACATGCGTGTTTCGCCTTTTGTCAGTAGGTCATCCATATCTGAATCTTTGACCTGCCCGTTTAAATTCCCGACTTTAAAATTGCATCCGCCATCTTTGGATGCCTCGCATGCATAACCCCACTTAAACTTTAAGATGGGTTTCCCGCAGTACGGGCATGTGTGCGATGTATAGGAATGAATACTGTTTGGAGCTGGCGCACACTGCATTGCCCCGACTTCCCGTACAAAATCATGGACATAACGGATAAACTGCTGCTCCGCATCCGCATATGCCACACTTCCCTCGCGCACATTCTGGAACAGGTTTTCCCACTGTGCCGCCTGTACCGGATCGGAAATGGTAAAGTTTGCAATGGCCTCCACATACCGGATGCCAAGCTCCGTAATGAAAAGCTGGTTTGTTTTTCCTTTGGATTCCATATACCCGGTATCCAGCAGGGCTTTGATGATCGCAGCTCTTGTGGACGGCTGCCCAAGTCCCTGCGCCTTGTCCATGGTCTGTTTCAGCATTTTATCGTCAATATATTTTCCGATGTTTTCCATGGCGGTAATCAGGGATGCTTCTGTTAAACGCTTCGGCGGAGTGCTTTTCTTTTCATGAACCTGCATATTTTTAATATTCAGGACGGTGCCGCGGTTAATATTAGCCGGAATGGTTTCCCCTTTGGTCTGACGATCGTATAATTCCGACCATCCCTTTTCCTTTATGGATGTTCCGTTGGATTTGAAAATACAGTTTTTGATATCCGTAATTAGAACTGTTTTCTCTTCTAACAGCTCCGGCAGGAACTGCGCTGTCAGTCTTCTGCAGATCATGTCATAAATGTTTTTTTCGGCATCACTTAAAGAATCGAAATCAGGATGATTCTCCGTAGGGAGGAGCGCATCATGCGATTTCTTCTGTACTTCCGCATCATTTACCACATTCTTGTTGCCACGGACACGCGCAATGTCTGACGCTGTGATATTTGCAATATAAGGTGCAAGTGCTGGCACGAAGGAAGCGGATGTTAACAGTGCTTCAAACTCTTTGGCTTTATCCGTTGAAACATACTCGCCGTCCGTACGTGGATAAGACACCAGTTTCTTTTCGTACAATGTCTGTATCGTGTCCAAGGTTTTCTGTGGGCTATAATTGTATTTACTTCCGGCCTCTCCCTGAATCGTGGAAAGTTTATACAGTCTCGGCGCTGCTGTTTTTACGGCTTTTCGATTGATGTCGGTCACAGTCGCTGTTGATGCACCTCTCAGAGTTACAAGAAATGCTTCTGCCTTTTCTTTGGTGTCATATAAAACCGGGCCATCCTTTGTCACATAGATACCGGTAAATCCTTCCTGATACACGACCTGCGCCAGGAAATCGGAATGCGGTTTAAACTCATCAATCGCCCTGGAATTTAAGTATACCAGCCTTAGAGTTGGCGCTTTGACTCTTCCGACACGCATCAAAGTTCCCATTTTGACAGTCAGGGAACGGGTCGCGTTCATTCCAACCAGCCAGTCCCCATGGGAACGCACCAGATACGCCTGTGTCATATGGACATCCCTTGGATCCTTCCAAAATTCCGTCATGGAATACAGTGATTTCAAAATTTCCGCATCGGTCAGGGAGGCTTCAAAATAGCGCAGTGTTTTGTACTGTCCCAGTTTTAAACATTCACTTAAAAGATAATAGATTCCGTTGCCTTCCACATCCGAGTCCGTGCCAACGATGATACCGTCGAAATTTCCATTCTTTAAAGTGTCACGAATGTCATTAAACACACGCTTCTTCTGAGTAGGCTGACTGATGTTTGTGATCAGGAACGGATCCGGGATCATTGGCAGGTCGATTTCATCCCACCGCTGTCCCTTCCATTTTGAATATTCGTCCGGATCAAGGTATCTGCATACATGACCGGACAAGGCGGTGAATTCAATTTCGCCGATTTTATTTGCAATGTCTGCTTTGTGGCGGTGATAGGTATCCTTCACCGCGTTCATTACGGATGGCTTCTCGGCGATAAACAGGTATTTTAGCATGTCTTTCCTCATTTCTATTCATTTCAATTCGAGGCCCGTATATGAAACGGGCCAGATACTTACAGAGACGTGAAACCAACCGGTCTACGCCAGTTCTTATGCAGATTTTACCTCATCCGTGATAAATCTACGATTTCCATGGTTCTGCGGATATGTAAAATACACCTATTTAGCGCCTTTTCATCAGATACTGATACAACAGATAAATCAGTCCGGCAATCGGAATGAATAAAAAATTAGATCTCAAAAACTGCAGAAACATATTATCATCCGTTCCGTCCGGCTTTTTAAAATCCAGATAAACATTTCCATTTTCTTCCGGAATCGTCAGTCTTGCTCCGTCATCCAGCTTCTTACCGTTGCCATCCACAACACTGGTCAGGCGGTAAGTGCCTGGCTTGATGCGGATCTGCTGCCCCTGGTATGTGATTGACATAGTTGTTTCCTCATCATTTTTCTTCATGGTAATCTTGACCGGAAGCGCAACATCATCTGCCGTCCGCATCGTCATGGTCACATAGCCTTCCTCATCCGGCCCGTTATCCGGTGTCAGAATATCAATCATATCTTCTTTTTCGTCATCCTGTTTTTTGGTTTCCTCCTCTGTTGCAGGCTCTGACTCCGACTCTTCTGATTTTTCCGACATTGTCTCGGATTCTGCAGCTTCCTCTTCACTTTCTGCTTCAAGATCTTCTGTTGTTTCAGTTCCTGTTTCTGTTTCCTGGGCGGTTTCACCCGGAACGGTGCCAGGCTCTGATTCGGCAACAGACTCCTGCGCAAGGACTTCTGATGTTACTGTCTCCGTTTCCTGTTCTACTGGTGCGGCATAAACCTGACCTCCAATGCACATCAAACAAAGTGCAAGTGCCGCGGTTTTTACAATTTTTCTTTTCAAAATCATTCCTCCTCTGATGATTGCTTGTGATACTGGAATTATGGAATTTTTCCGTCATTTTCCTGTATGAACGATGTCGACCTACTTTTCTTTTTCCTGCAACATGACCCTTTCATAATTGCGCTGAACATTATCAATGATCTCCGTCACATTCTCAGCAAGTTCCGGATTCGTCTGCGCCGTCCATTCGATGCCTTTTTGCAAGTTATCACGGTAATGGATTGCATGTACGGCGTTCTCTACACTTCCGATTTCATCCATAATTTCATCCACATACTGCTGGTAACGTTTTTCAATTGCCGCTTCCAGGGTCTGATTAGCTTTCGTTAAGGCTTTATTTTCCTTGGTCAACTGGTCGATCTGATAGTCCTTACCTAACATGCGCAGGCATTGCTGCTGATAAAACTCATTTGCTCGCTTTGAATAATCATACAAAGTCTCATCATCCCTCGGGCCCGGAAGCGTTTTTTCAAGCGCCAGGTTAATGTTGGAATAAAACATACCGACTTTCTGGTGCTGGATATGCATGTAACGGTTTTCCGGTTCCAGTCCAACTTCTTTTGTATACTGGTAATATTTGGTATGGAGATCTCGCATGGCCTGCCGATCCGGAAGAAAGGCGCGCGCGCTCAGTTTTCCGTCCTTGATTGGTATAATTACTGCATGAATATGCGGCGTTCCTTCATCCATATGGAGTACGGCGGATGCGATATTTTCCTTGCCAAACTGGTCCATAAGAAACTGCTTGGATTTCTCCATCCATTCTTTCACGGAAAAATCCTTGGGAAGACCGCTTGTTCCATAAGACAACATGAACTCCAGCCCAAGAGTCGCATTTTTTCTTATTTTGTGCGTCTCGTAATACGGAAGTTCCATGAGTTTTTTTTCAAAAAATGTATTATAAGTCTCACCTGCCGGTAGACGGATAATCTGTTCATTCATGTGACTGTATGCTTCGTTAGCATTTGGAATGGCGCCGATTCGATAGTTATGCTTGAATTTTGCAGAGAACGCCTGCATGGAATGAATCGGCTCCACTCTCATGATCTGTTTCCCCATCTTTTTCCTCCTTTCCACATTTTCGGCGATAAAATTATGGATGGGGATGTATGCAGACATCACAGATTGCTAATAGATAGCATTTACATGCATATATAGAAAATCATAAGAAAAAGGCCACCCTTATGGATGACCTTTCAAAACCTGGAAGAACTTATTTCTTTTTTCTGTAATACACACAGACTCCAATAGCAGCGCCGATGATAACAGCACCTGCGATTTTTGCTGCCTTCGCAAAATCAAAAGATTCCTTTTCCGTTATTTCAACGGTTGGGATGGTTTCCGCTGTAGCAGTCTCGGAAGGGAACTCATCTGGGAACGCTTTTTTCAGCTGTTCATTTTCATGTTTCTGTTCCGCATCGATTTGATCCTCGATCACACGCCCACTATTGATCTGATTGGCATCCACCTCTGTGGTTTCTGCGCTATTTACCATATAAACGATAAGATCTGTATCCTCGACTGTTGTGCTGTCCTTAATTGTAAAGTACTGACCGAATGCGCCAATATTATCTTTATGCTCCCACTTAAAAGTCACGTCAAGACTCTCCGGCACCCAGTCACAAGTTTTGTATTCCATGGTTCCAGTTTCATAATACTCCCCGACCGGCAGCGTGACGATGGCTTCAAAGTCATGATCCATATCGAGAACAATATCATACACATCTTTCCCCACAAGATGATAGGTCAGGCTTTCAAAGACCCCGTAATTTTTTGCCTGGATATGGATTGTGCCGCTCTCTTTGCCATCTGAATAATCGTATACGGCCGGCTCATCTTCCAGTTCAAAATTCTCATACACTTCATTTGTCTCCGCACTGTCCGGTTCTTCCACCTGGCCGTCGGAGTTTTTCCCATAATCCGGGTTTGCAGATACGTTTACAATGAGCGTTGTATCAGTGCGGACATTCAGAGCTTCCTGGGCGGTTGCCACATACTGCTCCATCGCATCCTTGGGCAAAATCACATGAATCGCATAAGTACCTGCGTCCACAGGAATGGTAATGGAATAGCCGTCGCCTGCGGTGATCCCGTGAGCTTCTTTATTCAGATATACATCCACTCTTTGATCAAAGTCTTCCGGCACATTTACCTGAATGGTAACGTTTTTGGCCTGCTCATTGATTTCTGTGATCTCCTTTAAATAATCATCCGTGCTTCTAGCATAGCATGGAACGCACATGATCAGGACCAGTGCTGCACAGCTGATTAGTCCAATCTTTATTTTCTTCATGATTCTCTCTCCTTTTTGTCTTAATATTTTTTCTTTTGTCAATTATGGGATTGGATTGTATAGATTGTGCCGCCGCATTCCCTGTGGCGGCATAGTCATTAATCCTTGTATACAGTGTAATAACCCGAGTTTAGGTACTTGCTGATAAACGCAGAAGAATACGCCTGATAGCTGTATGCCTGGTGACTGCTGTTCGGATCATTCACATAAATGTTTCCGGCGGCATCCACACCGGTCAGAACGATAATATGCGCACTCTTTGTGAAATAACCGTCTGTGCCCTTTTTAGTGGACATGGCAACCGGATTGCCTTTTCTCAGTTCTGTCAACACAGCGTCCATCGAAGGCAATGACTTATATTTGAGTCCGTAGGCCGAAGCCATTGTGCTGTAAAGCCCTGAGCAGTTCTGTCCAGTTCCTTTGACGTGGAAGGCATTGTAGTCACCCTTCACTTCGATCAGCTTATTATACACATCACTTGGATAGACCCAGCTGCCAAGCTGATAAGAAATCAGCATGGACAAGGATGTTAAGGAACATCCACTGGTTGCGATTGTTCCATCTCCAAAAGGCAGGTCGGACCACGGCTGGCCACCGCTCTGTGCATAATACGGCACTTTGTTGTTGCTCTGGTTGTTCGGTACACTGTATCCGTTTGGATCGATACTTAAAAGTCCGTTTCCTCTTTTTGCCTGATAGATCTGCTGTGCATATTTTCTTCTCTGCGCAAGCTCCTGATATCTCTTGCCGTTAAACGCAGGGCACACATCCATGGAATGGGCTGCGTTGCTGCAAACACATCCCTCATATACAGCTGCCCATAAATCACAGGCCAGCTGTACGTCATCAACGGATTTATAATCGGTTTTGCCGTTGTATTTCTTTAAGGCTGAAGAAAAATATCCTGAATAGCCCTCAAGCTCCGTTAACATGAATGAAATCTGTGCATCCGGATCTGTCCAGTCCTTCCACATATTTATGGCATGACTTTTAAGCTTTGGCCCTCTGCTCTTTGAATCCCATTGTACCAGTCCAATATATCCGGCACTACTGACAAGTGATGTATTAAAATGAGACTCCTGCCAAAGGTTTCCGCAGGCACCTGCTGCAAATTCAGGGGAATATCCGGCTCCGGTTAAGGCGTTGTATACTTTCGTCATGACCGTGATCTGTTCCTCCGTCAGTCCCGTCAATCCACCAAACGAATACGTTCCGAAAGTTGTCATCCTGCTTGGATCATAGTACTGTGGCGTAAACGTGATGCCGTTTACATCAAGACTTACGTTCACCCTTCCCTTGACCTGAAACGCTTCTCCCACTGGGTTTTTCTGTTCAGATTTCTTAGCGTAGGCCTTCACACAAAACAGACTAAGAATCCGATCCTTCAGACTTTGTGGTTCCTTTGCCTTAGCGAATGTCTGTTGCTGTCCTGCATAAGCCGTGATACCAAACAGACCATGAGAAGGTTTGGAGGAAGGAACTGTTTTTGCAGAGCCGACTATAACGGTACCATTCTCATCCTGTGATTTGTATTTTTCATGCAGTCCATCTGTATAAGTATCATACCATCCGGTCCATATTTTCTTAAATGGGAGCATTTTATTGAAGGCGGATTTAGAACAATAGGAATCGTTCCATTCAATTCCTACTTCTGCCAGTGCATCTTTTACTTCCTGCGTATCTGGGTAAGCTCCGCACAACAAGGCAAACTCCACTGCCTCAAACCGTTTTATGGATTCACTGTCCCAGTTGGAAACATTATTGACCCAGGAATCTGTTTTACCAAGCGATAACCGATCAAGAGCTAGGAGCAGGTTATTTTTTCTTGTCAGGTCTGAATAGTATACCATGGAATTGCCATATACGTCCATATACAGTGCGGAGTCATCCTGTTTTAACACGCTGTTAATTTCAACCGGAAGGTTGGAATCCTCTATATTGTTTCCGTATTTGTCCTTTGTATAGTCTTCCGGGTTTTTCTCATCTCCTCCATATTTCAAGGAAGAATTTGCACTTCTTTTTTTGATCTTGCCAGGAATCCCCTCGATTGCCACATCGGAATTAACTTTTGTACGGTTTCCCGTCCGTTTTAAGAGTCCCGCCGCATCGATCGTTACATTGTATCCTGCACCAGCAGCTTCGTTGATGGCACCGATATCCGCAACATTGATTTCCTCTTTCATACCGGCCTTTTCACCGGTATTTTCATCCACTGCGTTCGGATCCCAGTCTTCATCATACTCATAATATGCGTAAAAATTGACATTTTTGTTCCGCATTACCTTATAAGTATCACCACAGTCATAAAGCTCTCCTGTTTCCTCTTCTTCCCAGCCCTTCATGGTCGCTTCCCAGATCAGCGCTCCCAGGGACTTTTTCAATGTAACGGTTTCGCCCGGAATAACGGTCTCCGTGGAATACACACCGCCTTCCTGTTCCGTCACATAGTAGGTCGGCACGTCAATCGGATAATATTGTGTGATCGTCACTGGATCATCCGTTACGGATGTGAAATAATATTCTCCTTCTTTGAATCTGGCCTTCATGCCTTCCTTGAAGAAATATTCCTTGTCATTTTCATCCATACAGTACCATCCGATTCCGTTTCCGGTCAACCCTTCATTGGACTCGATGATTTCACTGGTTGCGTCCGCATCGTCACCGGATTCAAAAAGGTAGGCATAATCCGCTGGATCCTCAAAGGTATATTCATCCTTTGGTGCAATGGATTTGGTCAGGGAATAGATTTCATCGCCATTTACATTCTGAAAATACAGGTGTACCTGGTGGTCAAAAGATATGGTCACGGTATTCTCACCAGTCAGTACCGGATTATCCGTTTTTACATAGAAATAATGGTTCCCCGCCGACCATTGGAACGTATCTCCCTGCTTGTACTCTTTGATCGTGTCTCCATTTTCATTCACTTCCGCCCAATGAATACCGGTGACCTGGTAATACAGTTCTGGATAGACTTTTTCCTTGCTATCCGAGTCAACCGGAAGGTATTTCCACTCGTCCGGGTTTTTGAACGTGTATGTCTTTTTGGAGCCCACCTGTTTTTGCAGCTTCGTAATTTCTTCTCCATCCACCGTGTAAAAGTAGAGATAAGCAGTTTTAGTAAGATCACTGCTGTCCGCATAAACTGTTTTTGAAAAAAAGATGCACCAGAAACAGAATAATGCAGCGATAAAGCAGATGACAGTGGTAGTCTTATTCTTTATAGCGCCCATATGTTCTCCTCTCTTTGCCATGGCTCAGGCATCAAACCTGAGCCACGCAATACTTTTGTGACTTATTCCGCAGCTGTTTCCGTTTCCTCCTGGTTCTCCATGGATTCTGTGGTTTCGCTGTCGCTAACGGAATCATAGTTGCCAACCTTGTCGTAATTTACGTCTTTTGCCGCCGGGAAGTTCGGATCTCTGGAAAGATCTCCGATTGTGACGTATACAACCGCTGCCATATGTCCAGCACATTCATATTTCCATTCGTATTCGTAATGCCAGTGGTTATCCTTCTGCAATTCCTCGCAGTCATAATATTCCACCTCATCATCATGTTTGATTTTGTTATGATCTGCCTGGCAGTTGTATACCTTCCGCTTATTACCCGTCCGCTTCCAGCCGCCATGCTCGTTGTTTTTACCATTATTGCAAAGATCGCTGCCATCTTCCCCGTATCCACTGGAAGGTACATCATCACAGGAATCACAAATCCAGTCCGTATCACCCCAGTGAATGATGTTTTTTTCAAATCCATCTGTCAGCCAAATGGTTGTGCCATCCTTATCACATTTACCTTTGTCATAGGTAGTCTGCATCTCCGATGTATCCACAGCTCCCTCTACCACTTTCGTTACAATTGCCTCGTCGGTATGTTCTGCTCCGCAGCCGGTACAGGTGCTTGCGTCCGAAGCATTGCTGGTACCACAGTTTTTACAGATCCATACATCAATGGTGCTGTTGCCCGGATGATACTCTTCAATCGAAATCTGGTGGGTGGCAGCCCACAGATAATAGCAGTAATCCTTGAAATGCTGAGCCATGTCCTCATATTCTTTTTTGGCTTCTGCCGTGGCATTTTCTCCCGGTTTGGTAAGCGGATAAGGCATAAATTTCTGGGCCATGGCAAGGATCGCCTTGGTGTTATTTAAGTCCACGTGTTCCGGGGTCAGTTCCACACCTGTCATGGCATCGCGGAAAATGACGTTATAGGATTCGTAGGTTGTTGCGTTTTCGTTTGTTACAAGGCCTGTGGTCACGCTGTATTCTCCACGGTGGTTTGCAGCGTCATTGATATCTGCCATGAATTGATTGTTTTTCTGCGTCAGTTCTGTGGTGATTTCCTGGAGGATTTCATTTTCGGTATAAATTCCGTTTGCCGGCCCGCTATCTTCTACTTTACGCTGACTGTCCACTGCTTCGCCGAGAAGCAGGATGATAAGGACAATAACCAGGACCCAGCCAAGAACTGCACCAGCTTTTGCCGCAAAGGACATCATGGCCTTGCTGGCTGTTGCAGCCACCTTATCAAGTCCCAGTTTCACAATCAGTTTCTGAACCGGTTTGGTGATCGGTTTCGTCAGGAATTTCAATGCGCTGGACGCATGGTTGATGATTGCTCTTCTGGTCTGTACCAGGGAATTTTTCACTCCAATTTTATCCAGTGCTTTACCGATGGCTTTGGCGGTCTGCTCCCGTGCTTTTTTGTTTGCTGCGCCAAACGGATTGACGATCGTATCCAGTGATACCTGTTTTCCAAACATGGACGCCATTCCGGCGGCATCCACGCGGATGGCTCCGAACTGTCTGAGCGTATGCAGGAACAGCTTCATACCGGCGCGGTATGCCATGTAGGTGCTGGTGACAAACATATTGACTTCTCCCAGCGCCCGGCCTGCATCGGACTGCCCCGCCATTGTCTTTAACAGGTTCTTCTGGAAGCCCTTGCGGATCATCCGAGCAACGCCTCCGGGTCCGACATGGAATTTTTTCTGGGTGATGCCGGCCGTGAGGTTGTCAAGCAGCGCGGCATCCGCCGGATTCCCGCCGTATTTTTTCTTGAGCTGCGCAAGTTTGGACAGAATATCTTCCGAAGACATATTAATTTCGGCAAGATCCTTTTGTAACCCGTCTGAAATATTTAAGTTTGCGGTCAGTTTTAGAATATCTTCTGTAGAAGCCCGCCCGAACCAGTCTGAAAAGGACTCCCCTTGACGGAGACCGAAACCATCCGGGCCGTCGGCAAGGAAATTCTTCTGGAATTGCGCAAGGAACTGCTGTCCCTTCAACCGGTCAAGCTCCTGGGTCAGTTCGGCAATCGTATCCTTATCCGCATCCGTCAGTGTCCGCTTATCCTGCAGGTGTGCGATTCGTTCGTTTAACATGGAGATGCGCTCCCCAAGTTCTTCCGCGTTTCCGTGGAATGCCTGGTCAAAAGCATACATGCTGATCGCGGTGGTTCCGGCATTTTCGCCGTCAATGGTTGCCTTGGTCAGGAAACGCAGCGCTCCTTCCGCATCCTGCCTGCTGCAGCCGGTTGCGGCCATATGGAACGCAATCAGAGTGTCATTGCTGATCCTAGTTTCCCTGGTCAGATTCATGGCACCGTTCGACAGCATAGTGGCAAACATGGCGGCTGCGACTGGGGAAGTGTTGTCAATCACCTGGTTGGCAACGCGGCCGCCGTCTGTTTCACGGCTGATGACGGTCTGGGTAACTACACGCCGCGTCGCTTTCTGTAGTTGCTTGAAATGTTTTGGAGAAAGGATATTTTTAGCATCGTTGATGGTTCGGTTGCGCAGAATCTCTCTGCCTTTTTCGTCAGAAAGGCCCTGGTCCTCAGCTATCTTGGTCATGCCGATTACGTTAGTCTCTGATAGCGGGGTATATGTATGTGAATAAGTGGCGTTATTTGCAATGGCATCGTTACTTGTGTTCAGTTCATACGGCTGCCGAATAATTCCGCTATGCGTATGAGTCGGAATCTCATTGCTGCATGTCGTTGCTGTGCCAAGAATCTGTACACCGCCAGAAGGGCCACGATCCGAAACAGATTGCGCAGTTTCCGCATTGCGATGGGTAAAATCCACCTCCGCATTTCGATTCCCGCCTGCTAAAGCCGAGCGTTCTACATAGCCTCGTGATTCAGCATCACGTCGCGTTTCTTGTCTATCATCTCGCGCATCCTTTTGTTCTGTGGGTGCCCATGGAGTCTGATGTTCAAAATCATGATTTTCGTGAGATACGTCAGAAATTTCTGTATACCCTTGGCTTTCATATCCTCTGGAGGGGCGTTGAGCGCCAATCGCATAACTCTCTTTGGTCTCAAAATTTTCAGATGTATGCAAGATTGGTGAAGAACTATTCTGCGTATGTGTGTCGGTATTCGATCTTCTGATTTCTCGATTACTCTCCCGAATTGATTCATTCTTCTGAATATTTTCATCTGTATGATAAAATCCTCCATGACTGCCAAAGCCGGCAGAAATATTGGCATTGGATTCGGCGCCGTCCGAGCGTTTTGCCCTGTCGCCGCGTTCCGGTTGCTGGCGAGCTTTTTCGTGTTCGGCATGTTTCAGACGCTCAGATTCGAACCTGGAATAACGTTCTGATTCCTGATTTCTGTGTTCCTGTCTTTTTATCGCCTCACGAGATTCTGTATCGGCAGTGCGTTCCCGTTCTAATGGCTCATATGATTCACGCTCTCTATACCGCTGCTGCTCCTGCCTTTCGTGATTTGAAGCGCGCTCCTCGCTAGATGTCTTTTTCCGTTTCTTTTTATTTTTAGTGTCAGACTCTGACTCATCTTCTAATTCGTCTGTATCTTCTGATTCTTCCGTGGTTTCCTGCTCTGGATTTTTTTCGGAGCCGGAGTTTTTTTCTTCATTATTGATTCCCTTGGGTTCTTCCTCATCCCTGGAATGCTCAGGCGCATCAGCGTCTATATCTTCTTCTGACTGTTCTTTTGTCTGTTCTGCATCAGCGAGAATCTTTTCATTAATTTCCTGTACAACTTTGTAGATACGATCATAATCTACTGTTCTAGCATAATACACAAAAAAACCTGATGCTTTGATATCATTTGTCGCAGTTTCTGCTGTTCCCTTTACAAACGGGATTTTTTTCTCCTGTAATGCCAGCTCCAACGTCTGGTTCAACTCATCCGGCGGAGTAATGACAATCATTTCATCAGTATGTTTCAAATCGCGCATGACGGTATCATAATAATAGGAATAATTTTTAAAGCGTTCCATCACCTCAAAGAAATCTGGGATGGTACTCATAATGCTTTTCCAGAATGCCATTGTGATCTGGACGCCACTCATTTCTTTCATCAAAACAGTCTCCTTTCCATGATTTGTTTAATTATGGAAAGAAAAACAGGCAAAACGGGTAATTGAACAACATACGCAAACACAGAAATAATAAGTTTTTGGTTATCCGCAAAAACTCCTATTTGTCATTTATGGTTGAATGCGATATGATGAATATAGAAAACAGATACATTTGGACTATTAAGATTGCGAGGTTTTTTATGAATAGAGAAAAAGTAATATTGCAGGATATGCAGAAACAGCAGACGCAAAATCGTTCTATTGTTGATCAGATTTTTCAGAATCCGTTTATCCGCGATCTTCCAGATATGGCGGCGTTACGTGGCATGTACTGCCGTTTTATTGTTGGTGAGGAAGACGTGTATGTAGCCTTCGGTTATGATGAAGCGATGGTATACGGGGAGTTCATTGAGGCACGAGGAACAATGATCCCCGAGTCGGTCGTTAAGAAATGTGGATATTTTGTGCCAGAAATAGATGCAAAAGTTGTATGTCTGTTTTGTGAAACGCGCAAATTAACAAATAATTCATTTGAAAGCTTGGATAAAATTATACGTTTGATGATTTGGATGGACCGATTTACAGCTCGTTGCATGAAACACGGGATTGTCACGCCAATGTATTGTGTTTTTGATGCAGATAATGATGTAACTGAAAATTTTGTAGCATTGTTAGATAATGAGCGGGTGATTGATTCTCCTGGAAGAAGATCGTTTGATGCACAGGAAGCACAATATTACAAAGATCGCTTAATCCCAGAATGGCCGATTCAGCCTAATGGAATGCGTCCGGGATTTATTGGATTTCAGGAGTCCCGTTATGCATATCAGTGCCAGACTGTTTCTGAAGCACGGAGCCTTTACAATTCACCACGCTGGTGGAAAAATAACCTTAATGAAGATGATTTTGATGCGCATCATTATATGCGTCCCTGGATCGTTCGCACTGTAAATTCTAAGGAAGAAGCAAACTTTATTATGCATGGGATGAGTTTGATGCACATTCCGTGCTCGATTTCCACTGTGCGTGGCTATTCACAAACCATGCAAAAAGAAAATCGTTTTTTTCGTCAGACGGGATTGCGCGCAAATGCTGGCGAGACAGTTAGTTTATTGCTAAATTCAGGAGATATCGGTGCATTTATCTATTGGCAAAAGCAGTTTATAACCGCTCAATTTTCAGGTTCTGAAACTGCATTGGGTGCAAAATTATATTATCAACCTGAAAAAGCGACATATATGTTCTGTGTGTCCAGCAATGCCCTGGAATCGGTAATAGATATTTTGCGCAACCACAATATTCAATTCGGCTATCCTTGCGATTACCCAAAAAATCTAGTGACAGTTAATTATATCTGGCTGTGCACAGATATCAACGAAATGCCGCGCGTTTTACCGCTAGTGCATCTTGCTCAGTCCACTTACTATCATGTTCACTGGTATGGACTCGATTGGGATTCAACTCAGGAGACTCGCCAATACGCAAAAATGGGATATCCCGCTGATCATATGCAGAGTCTATATGTCACGTCCGATCAACCGGCATATGGCGGTAAGAAAAATTTTCGCGGCCATATATTATCTATGGATGGTACTTTATCGACGAAAGAGTTTGTCAGTGCCGATATTGATCCATCCTTAACGCCTCGTTGCATTCCGATCGATGAAGCAGTTGAAAAAAAACTCATGATTGTACGCCCGGAACTGCGTCATTGACAAAACGCTAGAATCGTTGAATTGTTGTACGATTTTACAGAAAAATATTTCCATAATTATCTCATCGAGGTGGTACAAAAAAATCGCGGAATCATTCAGAGCCCCGAAACCTATCAAGATATAGTATATGTATGGTTTCACACATGCAATTTATAGAGTTTATCCCACGTATGTGGGAATGATTCGACGGTTGCTGAACTCTGCGTACCCGCTCCACGGTTTATTCCACGCATGTGGGAACGCTACCACCCCCTCAACGCAAAAACCGCTATTCCCATTACAGGAACGGCGGTTTTCTTTTGAAAGTATTCACATTGAGTTTATCTTCCATACGGCGGCATGACACCGGACTGCGGTCCGCGATATCCATTCCCATACGCTTGTCCCGGCATATTGCCGGCCTGGTTTCCATTCTGATTCCCGTTATTTGGAGACCAGCGGTTTGCCTCATCCAGTTTTCTCAGCGTCGGATACCACATTGCCCTGGTCATCCGCATGTTTTCATCCAAACGGTCCAGAACATACAACCACTCCGCTTCTGTCAGATCCACATACTCCTTTTTAATATCCTCCGCATTTTTCATGTCGATCGGTTTCAGTCCGTTCGCCATCTGCTTTAACGGCGCAAGGCAGTTCATGATCTGTACGCGGTACGGCTGGTCCTTGTCCGGCAGGCAACTGATCTCGATTGAGTAACAGTTATTCTTTCCGGTTCTTTTATCCACCGATTTCTGGTGCTTTACCGGTGTTTTATAAATAATATACTGGCCCGCCGGCACACTATCCATTTCAGGAACAGCATCGGCATCCGGTTTCATGGAGGCGAGTACCCCCATACTCTGGCAGTTCAGGGCATCCTCGATCGCGTCAACATCGCTCTGATTCTGCGGATATTGTCCCAGGTGACTTTTCAGCCACTGTAGCTGCTTCTGCAACATTCCTATGGCCTGTCCCAGGTTCTGCGCAGATAGCAAAATGTCTCCCGGCGCTTTCCCTTTCAGGTGTTCTCCTCCCATTCTCAATGGAGTGAAGGCTGGCGAAACACTTTGTCCCGCGCTCTGCGACTGTGCCTGCTTCGGCATCTCAACTTTTTCAAACGATGCCCGAAACATCAGATCCTCTGCGCAGTCTGTCCGCTTTTTAATCATCGGCAGATCCTTGAGCGGAATATTGGCCACCAGGCTCTGTTTCAGTCCGGCAGGCTTGTTATTATCACCCTGGTCAAAATGGGAAATCCTGGCCAGATAAATTGATTTTGCAGAAAAAATATTCAGGAAGGGATCACCCTCTTCTTCCGTCATTCTGCTCAAACGGTCTGTGAATGACAGATGCACGTCTTTTCTTGCGATATCCGCCACCTGTCCAGCATATGTTTTGTTTTTCTTCTCTTCCATGTTTTTTAATCTCCTTATTGTTCCTTGCTGATTTCGATATACTCCGCGAAGCGATCCGCAGGTGATCTTCTATACGGCATGCAAGCGGCTTCCTGCAGCATTTCAGTCTTGGAAACAGGTAGCCATGTGGTTCCGTTTCCTCTGACTCCGATCATCTTTTTGCTCTTCGTGTGTTGATTGATTATGAGTATTGTCATCATTCCGCTATATAAAATGACATTGACAAAAGACGTGATACAGCATCGTCTAAATTCTGCCCTTTGCCTGTGTGACATTTTTCCGAAAATAGAAAGTCCCCAGTCATCATACGGGACATTGAACTGAAAACATATTTCCCGATTCCCGTAAAAATATCTCGAAAGCATCGCAAAAAGGTTTTCTGCTTCCTGGCGAGCACTGTTCATGATCTGCTCGATAGTTTTGCGTTCGCATTCCTTATGATAAAATACTTCACCCATCCAGAGGACCAGAGTCTCTTTCTTTTCGCAAAGACGCAACATGAGTCCTTCTGTTTTCTCCCCGTAATGTTCCGTGAAGCATTGATAAAACGCTGCAAGTTCTTTCTCATCTTCTGCTGTAAGGCCACGAAGTTCGCGCTTTCTTAAAACTATTTCGCTTTCCTTTGCCAGAAACGCAAGGAGCCGCTCATCAGAATCATCTTTTTTAATGAACTTTTTGAAAGATTCCAAAATGGGTTCGTCTGGCAACGGCACTGGGTTGGCATAGATATTTTCTTCTGTTTGCATAAATATCTCCTTTCTGATCACTGCCTGGACTGCGCGCTTTCTGATAATGCGGCAAGCAGACCGCTGCGGCATCCCGTCTGTTCCACCGGTTTGATCATGGAATAGACAAACTGGGCCTTTTCATAACCAAGATAACGGTTTACAGACAGTGTTCCGTATAGCGAAACGTGTCTTGGGCAGTCAAGGTCGCGGTACTCCTGTCCGCCGTGGAAGGAAACCGCGTCAAAATCCTCTCCGAACAGCTTGACCCCTTCCTCTCCGGATATGAATTTGTAATATTCCGATCCGTTTGGCGTCAGTGTCAAATCTTTCATGAAAAAGGTCGGCACCGGGTTTCCAATACCGTATGGTGCATACTGCTCCACTTCGTATGCAAAATTCTTTGCATCTTTTGGAACTACCTCAAGATCGTACAGGGTTTCATCGCTTTTTACCGGCCTTTTTCCATCCAGCCAGCGTTTTGCCGCTGTTCGGAACGCACCCAGATTTTCTTCTTTGAGCGCAACGCCGGCAGCCATGGCATGACCGCCGTACCTTGTCAGAAATTCCTGCGTGTGATTCAACAGGTCTTCCAAATCCGTGTATCCGTCTGAACGACAGGAACCTTTTAACTGCCCGGTTTCTTCATTGTCTCCCAACAGAATACATGGTGTCTGAAAAGTTTCCGACATTCTTCCGGCAATGATACCGATGATACCCTCCGGGATTCCGGACATATGTACGACCAGCGGATAATCCATAGTCATGTCATGTTCACGGATATACTCCTCCGTCAACGGAGTCCACTTGGCACATTCGTCTTTACGGATCTGGTTGATGTCTACCAGCTGTTTTGCCATCTCCTGCGCCTTTCCGTAGCTGCCCTCATAGATCATCAAAACGAGCGCCTTCATAGCACCGTTATCCTGCATACGCCCCGGAGCATTTAAAACCGGAGCGAGTTTATACCCGATTTTGATCTCGTCAATCTGATTTTCCAATCCGAGTTCCGTCAGCAACGCATAGAGTCCGATCGTGGAACCTTGCTGTGTGATCATGTCCTTCATTCCCTGTTTGACGATCCGTCTGTTTTCATGCGTTAACGGAACAGAATCTGCTACGGTCGCCACAGCGGCCAATGACTGAATCTTTCTGATTGCAGGGTCATTCCCCAGTAGTACCTGACACAGCTTGAATACCAAACCAGCTCCGCAATACCCATTAAAATCGGCACTGCCCGGGATGGCATTGGGGTCAATGATGCAATCTGCCGCCGGATACACCGGTTTTTTGGTATCTGGATCTTTTGACGCCAGGTGGTGATCAATAATGATGACGGTCATATTCTTTTCTTTGGCCAGTGCCACTGCATCAATCGAGCTGATGCCGTTATCCACAGTAATCAGGATCTGCCCGTCCCGGCAGTCCATTACAGTTTCTCTTTGCAGTCCGTACCCCTCCGTAAAACGTCTTGGCAGGCGGACCATTTTCTTTGCATGTAATCGGCCCAGTCCCATCACCATGCCGGCGGATGCCATGATACCATCCACATCAAAATCTCCCATGATGTAAAAGATTTTGCCTGCTCTGATTCCGTCGCGGATGATCTGCGCCGCTGTTTCAAGACCGTCAATGCGGTATGTGTGTGTGTCGTGAAGCAGAGCTTCTTTTGTCATTCCTGTATTGCTGCATACAACATCAGCGATGCTGTGCAGCTCTGCATTTTTCTGTCTCAACATAGTTTTCCTTTCTGCATTCTCATAAATGCCTGATATATTTTCGGAAAAATTATGGAATGGAATCAGTTCCGATTAGTCCACTGCACATTCGGCTCCATAATTCTTTTGTAAACACAGAGGAATCCGAGTAATCAGAGAATCTGGTTTATGTGAGGCACAAAGCCTCTGCGACAATAGCGGAGGTGCCACATGCATCTCCGTCAGAAAGGAGGTGCAAAAAACATGAGGAGAAAGGTAAAAAAGAGCCAGCCTGATAAGGTCGAAAAACTTCTGGAAGATCACGCGGATGTTTTTGCGGATATCATTAATGCGTTTGTTTACCGCGGAGAAAACGTGGTCAAGCCGGAAGATCTGAAGGACGGGTCAACTGCAAGTATGTATAAAGCTGCAGAAGGGAATTTCCGTCAGAAAGAGCGCGATGTCGTCAAAATTGATGAGCGTCGTGGCATAATTTATGCCTTGTATGGTGTGGAAAACCAGACTGCAGTGAATTGCCGGTCAGAAGCATGGGTTATGACTATGCAACCTATGAAAAGGCGGTACGCGACCTAAAGGCAGAGAATGACGCAAATGGTATCAAGGTACCGTTTGCGGAAGAAATCCGAGCGGACCAGAAATTGTATCCGGTTGTCACTGTGGTGTTATATTTCGGCACCAAACGTTGGGATGGTCCACAGACATTGCATGAGATGCTGAACCTTCCAAAAGAACTGGAACCGCTTGTGTCAGATTACAAAATCAATCTGATAGAGGTTGCTTTTCTCGATGAGAAGGAACGCGCCAGACTCAAAAGCGATTTCAGGATTGTTGCGGAATATTTCTGCGCGCTTGCTGTTGGCAAAGAAAAGGAAGTGATGTATAATTATCGTAAGCAATGGAAACACGTCGAAGAACTGATGGAATTTTTCAAAACATTTACGAATGACCATCGTTTTGAAAAATACAAACAATTCATGGTTGAGGCGTCCAAGAAAGGAGAGGTTATGATGTGTACTTTATTGGATGAATTTGAAAAAAATGGAATCAAAAAGGGCATGGCAGAGGGTACTGCACATGGCAGATACCAGTCATTAAAAATGCTGATGAAAAATCAGAATATTTCTGAAACATCAGCAATGGAGGCGCTTGGTTTTTCCGAAGAGGAAAAAACAGGCTATAAAACATGGTGTGAAGCCAATAACAACCAGTAACACTGATAGGAGGGGATTCGTTTTGAGTCCTCTTCTTTTTTGTCTAAAATCCGCTTCCATAATTTCTTTGCAACGAATACAGGCATCCGAGTTTACATACCGGATCAAGAATATGGAGGAACATATGTATACAACTGAAAAAATGTGGAAAAAATTTATCAGAACACGGTATTACAGAAAATGGAGAAAAAAGTGGTGCTTCCCGCTGCAAACGGAACCGGAAAACATGACTCCGGAAGAATTTGCTATGGCTGACGCCTATATGCATGGGCCTGAGGTTGCCAGTGTGCTGCCGGATGGATATGATCTTCGCATTGACCCAGCAGACGCGGCAAAACCAAATGGCGGTCGGAATGGCAAACATATTACTCTCTCCGGCCTTTACTGGATTGCTGCCGCAGGAAAACTGTTTCCAGATAAATCCCTGCGCTATAACCGTCTTCATATCCTGTTTACGCTCCTGCATGAGAAGCATCATTTGGATATCGGCAAGTGGGATTACTGTCACAAATGGTATTGGCCGAACGCATGGTTTGTACGGCATTGTGAAGAATGCTACTGTGACATGATGGCGACAAAAGATCTGATGTTACTTGGTGTAACGCGAGAAGAAATTGGTGACATGATGGCGGATCGTGAAACTTTTGAGAAAAACGCTATGCATGACGGGACCACGCATCCATCCAGATCGTTCCGCAGCAAGATTGTTGCTGGTCAGCGTTGGAATAAAGAAGCAATTCAACAGGTTGCGGATCACTACATGCAGTCTGCGGATATTGCAAAATGGTGTAAGAACGTGACATCGGAAACAGTCGATGCCATATCTCAGTATTACGCTGATGCGTTGGATGCATTTTTTGATGAATCCGGTTTATAAGGAGCCTTTGATGGCTCCTTATTTTTGCGCAAAAAAAAGAGACCGCTAAGCGATCTCCCTTTCCTGCTGTCACACATTGATTGATTATTCCACGGTGATAATGTAGCCTCTGTCTTTCGTGGACTTGCTTACGAGTGTCTTGAACTCATAATTGTCATTGCTAAAAGTCAGAGTATACCGATACTCGCCTTTGGTGATATCGATCAGATGATTATATCCCTTCAGCTTTGCAATCTCCGGGCTGGTAACATGGAAATTCTTGTTCAGAACAAGCAGCTCCTTATCGTTACAGATTACCCAGTCTTTTTCCGCGTGGCTCCAGGAAATCTGAAGCTCGCCATCCATCTGGAACTCCTCATCAGATCTAACGGCGTACCACTTGCGCACATCGCGCTTTTCAACGAGATCATCGGCATCTCTGATTTCGTCCGACGGTACAAAGACTTCGTATCCGTCCGGGCATGCAATCACTTTAATGTTCTCTACGCATACCGGCTCGTCGAAGTGTCTGCTGTCAAATACTTTGCCATCCTTGATGGTCAGCAGGCCGGCCTCCTGGAATTCTCTGACTGTGGTCTTGCCGCCATCAGTTTCTGTTTCTTTCTCAAGGACTTCAGAATATGCCAGGAATGCTTTGTCCGCAACATTGCCTACGTACTTCGGTACTGGAAAGTCCTTGCACAGCTCTACAAAACGGTCTCTGGATAACTGGTAGGACATTACATCCACATGTCCATTCTCAGTCTTATTGCAGGCTAAAATCAGGTGATCCGGCTGTGTTGCCAGGATACTGTCTACCACGATTGTACCCTGCTCACAGATCGGCGTTCCGTTTTTCACGATCTTGCCATTGGATACACCGTATCCTTCCGGTACCGGGTAGGGCTCTGGATCGCTGACCAAGCGAAATGCCAAAGCGTTTTTTTCAGTAATGAACACACAGTCCTCACCGAGTTCCTCGTCACAGCCAAACGGAGTGCCCGGATTGTCCGGATTGTCGCATAACTTATATGCGGTACCAACCTGGTTGCCATCCTGAACGGACACGTTGGTTACCTTATAATACTTGCCATCTACCTTGTTTGCGACAATGATTCCAGTTCTCATTCTGTTGATTCTCATATTGTTTTCTCCTTTTTTGATGTATTTGGCACATCGGCGCATGATTTACGCAAAGGAAAGCATTTTTTTGTGTGACAGCTTGCTTTTCTCAGTGCCTTAATAATTGTTACGTTGTAATTATGGTGCCGGATGCATTCGCAAAACGATGGAGCGCGTCGGGTGCTAACCCAGCTCCAAAATACCGGGTGCCGTCAAGAAATGCAAACCCATCAATATAAGGTGCGATTTGGTTCTACTAGATTTACCCTAAATGCTCGAACAGTTTACAGCTCTCCTTATTTTGCATAAAAAAGAGACCATTATGAGGTCTCTTTTTCTGTCGTCACGCATGATTTATCACTTTATATTCGTTTCTTTTAAATCACACACATATAACTTAATTCCAACAGGCTTTTTATATATGTTCCTCCATTCTTCTGACGAAATCATCGTTTCATTGTATTTAAAATTATTTCTGAAAAATATTTTCTCTGTTCTTCTAAAGAACCATACTGTTTCCAATCAAAATAACCCGCATTTTTATCTGTTAAAATTTCTTGATTTGCAACTACTTTTAATCTATGTTCTATTTCTTTAATAGTCGGAAATAATTCTGTGTCATCATTGGTATAAAACAAATACATGTAACCTCTTGATTTTTTTACACCACTTGTATTACCAATAATAATTGCTCTAAATCCAGCATCATTTTCAACTGTAATTTCTGACTCTCCAAGGTCATTATTCCATATGACATTGAAAAGTTTATATGCTTCATTTTGCTTTAATTCCTTATATGCACTCTTTATCTTTCTTGCTAATTCTAAATAGGTCATATCTTTCCTCCATTCTTCCAATGAAACTCTTGTTTCATTCCACGGTTACAATATAGCCACGATCTTTTGTTGATTTACTTACAAGTGTTTTGAACTCGTAATTGTCATTGCTAAAAGTCAGTGTATACTGATGTTCACCTTTGATAATGTCAATCAGGTAATCATATCCCTGTAACTTTGCAATCTCCGGGCTGGTCACATGAAACTGTTTTGCTAATACAAGTAATTCCATATCATTTTTGATCACCCAGTCATGTGCAATATAACTCCAGGAAGCACAAATATCTCCGTTCATCCGAAAACTTGCTCCTTTTCCCCAGAGAATAAACCACATACGCATATTACGTTTTTCAACAATGCTCTCGCAATCCGTATCGTCTATATCCTCATCAGACGGAACAAAAATTGCATACTCATTATTGCTGTATTCGACATTCTCTGTATTTACGATTTTGATAGCATCCATAGTGATCGGGCATCCAAATGGGGTCTTTTTAATCACCTTTCCGGCTCTAATAGTAAATATACCAGCTTCGGTGAAATATCTGACAATCTTTTTTTCACTATTCTTTTCTTCCTCGGCTTCAGAAATGCACTGATAAGCCATGATCATATCTCCATTTGCAGCCTCGATGCATTTGAATGTCGCACTCTTTACCAATGTTGCAAACTTTACAAAACGGTCCATGGAAACTTGGTATGACATGATGTCCACGAAATCATTTGTTGTACTATTGCAAACCAGAAACAGATAATCCGGCTGTGTCGCAAGAATATTTTTTACAATAACAGATCCCTGTTCGCATACCGGTTTGCCATCTTTCATCAGTTTGCCGCCAGTAACATTATATCCTTCTGGTACCGGATACGGTTCCGGGTCATCTACTAAACAAAATGCCAGTACATTTTTGTCAGTAATGGATATACGTTCTTCACCAAATGCATCCTCATCAAGCAACTCAATAGCAGCCCCGATTTTCATATTATCTTTTATGGACACATTGGTTATCTTATAGTATTTTCCATTGATTTTACTCATTACTACGACGCCGATTCTTATATTATTACTTTTCATATTTTCTCTCCTTTTTAATGCATTTTGATGCGCTCCGTTTTTCCAAAATCACTTAGAATAATTTCACTGCATTTTCTGGTTTGCCTAAGATCGATGATCCGTTGGTTGGATGACCCACGAAATCGCAGGGTAATATCTTTGTGTTCTATCTGAAATCTGCCATCGACAAGGACATCGGCCATCGCCAGGATTGTTTCTGTATCGTCACAGTGACAACGAACATTCTCTGGATTTATCAATTCTTCGTATGTATATCCTGAATAAATCCATATCGTTTTCTCCGGAAGTTCTTTCTTAATGCGTTCCATAAACGGACGTAATGCTTTCTGGTTTACAACTTCCATCGGCTCTCCACCGAGAAACGTAAATCCGTCAATGTAAGATGCAGCGCTGTCCCTGATCAATTTGTCCTGAATGCTTTGATCAAATGGCTTACCATACTGAAAATCCCATGCAATTTCATTGAAGCAGCCTTTACAATGGTGTGTACATCCGGAAACAAAGATGGATGTACGGCAGCCAGGTCCGTTTGCAATGTCACATGTGAATATCTGTGCATAATTCATGATTTGAAGGGCGCCGGAATGATATAAATCAAACCGGTGCCCGTTTCCTCCTTTCTGTTCCCTCATTGCTTCTATGAAGAACTGTTATAAGAACTGAATCATTGTACATTTACAATTTCATTTTCCCCGATCGACACATGCAGGATTCTTTGAGAAATTTCCTCCGTTCTTCCAGCGTTCCACCACTGAGTTCCGATGTATCCGCAGGTACGGCGGGCAACGGACATCTTATTCTGATCGCGATTTCCGCAGTTCGGGCATTCCCACACCAGCTTTCCGGAGTCATCTTTTACGACTTTGATCTCGCCATCATATCCGCAGCATTCGCAATAGTCGCTCTTGGTATTCAGCTCTGCGTACATGATGTTTTCGTAGATGAACTGCATAATGGACAACACCGCCGGGATATTATCCTGCATATCCGGCACTTCCACATAACTGATTGCTCCGCCTGGGGAAAGCTTCTGGAATTCGGACTCGAATTTCAGTTTGCTGAATGCATCAATCTTCTCACGTACGTTGACGTGATAGCTGTTTGTAATGTAGTTGTGATCCGTCACATCCTTGATGATACCGAAACGCTTCTGCAGGGCCTTTGCGAACTTATAAGTCGTGGACTCCAGTGGTGTACCGTACACGGAATATCCGATGTTTTCCACAGCACGCCATTCCGCACACTTGTCGTTCAGTTTCTGCATAACGGACAACGCAAACGGTTTTGCTTCTTCATCCGTATGGCTCTTTCCAGTCATATACATACACATTTCATACAGGCCGGCATAGCCAAGGGAAATCGTGGAGTAGCCGCCATACAGAAGCTTGTCAATAGGCTCCCCTTTCTTCAACCTTGATAAAGCACCAAACTGCCAGAGAATCGGCGCCACATCGGAAGGTGTACCAAGTAATCTCTCGTGCCGGCAACGCAGTGCCTTGTGGCATAGTTCCAGACGTTCATCCAGAATTTTCCAGAACTTGTCCATATCTTTTCCAGAGCTTAAAGCAACGTCTACCAGGTTGATGGTGACAACTCCCTGATTGAAACGACCATAGAATTTCATGCTTCCGTCTTCATTCCGGATGTCTTTTTCCGCAGTTAGGAAAGAACGGCAGCCCATGCAGGTATAAACAGCTCCTTTCATCTCCTTCATGATCTTTGCAGAAATATAGTCAGGAACCATGCGTTTAGCTGTGCAACGTGCCGCCTGTTTAGTCAGATACCAGTATTTGGAATCTTCTGTGATATTGTCCTCATCCAGGACATAGATCAGTTTTGGGAATGCCGGTGTAATCCAGACGCCCTTTTCATTTTTCACGCCCTGGTAACGCTGTTTCAGTACCTCTTCGATCAGCATAGCCAGATCATCTCTCTGACGTCCTTCCGGGACTTCATCCAGGTACATGAACATGGTGACAAAAGGTGCCTGACCGTTGCATGTCATTAGAGTAATCAGCTGGTACTGGATCGTCTGGATGCCCTTTGTGATTTCATCTTTCAGACGCATTGCGACAACGGCTTCCTGCTGTTCTTTGTTCAATATAACGCCGGTTACTTCCATTTCAGCCGCGAGATGTTTACGAATTTTCTGGCGTGATACTTCCACAAATGGTACCAGATGCGCCAGGGAAAATGACTGCCCCCCGTACTGGTTGCTGGCAACCTGCGCAATGATCTGTGTGGTAATGTTGCAGGCAGTGTGAAAGCTGTGTGGTTTCTCAATCAGGGTGTCGGAGATCACTGTGCCGTTCTGAAGCATGTCTTCCAGGTTTACCAGGTCGCAGTTATGCTCCTTCTGCGCGAAGTAATCGGAATCATGAAAATGAATGATGCCGGCTTTATGCGCATCCACCACTTCTTTTGGCAGCAAAATACGATCAGATAAATCACGACTTACCTCACCAGCCATGTAATCACGCTGGGTTGAGTTGATAATCGGATTTTTATTCGAGTTTTCCTGTTTCACTTCCTCATTTTCACAGTTAATAAGGCTTAGAATTTTATCATCGGTCGTATTTGCCCGACGGATCATCGCCCGTTTTTCGCGATACTTTTCATACTTCATTGCCACTACTGGTGCATGTTTCATCAATGCAAAAACCACCATGTCCTGAATGTCTTCCACATGGACAACACTGATGCGCGCCATGACCGCTTCTTCCACATCCTGAGCAATTGCTTCGATGTAGATCGGTTTTAATCTGGCTTCCTCGTTAACTGTTTCATTTGCTTTCGTGATCGCAGTTACGATCTTCTGGCGGTCAAATGGAACTTCCATGCCGTTTCTTTTGATAATGTTCATAAAATGCTCCTTTCCTTAGCTTTACGGAAGGAAAGGAAAACCATGTGCGATTTACGGTTTCCCTCCATTCCTTGTATATATGTTCGGCTTAATTATGGTGGTGGATGATGGGTCAAATTCCGCACTGACACAAAACAGCCGGCTCGTAAAAGAGCCGGCCATTGTTGTTCTACATATCCTTATTATTAGATCAACCAAGATGTTCCAGGCGTTCTGCAAGATTGTTTAATCCAGACAGAACTTTAAAGATATCATGATATTCCGTGTTTTTATCACTCCAGTTACTTGCCTTGGATTCTTCCGGAAAAACTTCATTCAACCATTCATCAATTTTATCAGCATACATACGGAAAAACGGAATGAGTTCATCCGTGGTAAACATTGGAAGACCATCGTGTGTATCCCGGCAGATCCGATACATCGGAATTACCTGGTCTGCAAACCCACGTTTTTCTTCGTATATTGCCAGCGCAAACGCAAGACTCCACTGCGATACATCTTCTTTCCGATTGGATGTTTTCATCACAGCATCCTGAACAGCATATAACGCATCACATCGGTATAAAATTTTAACTGGGATATTCAGCACATGGGATGCTTCCATGATTGTTGCCTGCACATAATGTATGCATGTATTCAGCACATCCGCTGCCAGATACGATGTCCACCAGTGTCGCCTGTCCTCTTCAAACATAGCTTCCACAACCTGCAGGGCATCGCAGAGCTTCGGCGTCATTGTGGTTACGGTAAACATATGTTTCTTCATTTCGTAAGCGTCCATATCGAACCCGGTATCAAGAATCTCCATTCTTCAAGGCTCCTTTCTTCTTTTGCAATTATTTTTTTAGTTTGCACGTGTAATGTATCGTTGTACTTATAGCATATCACAGCAACTCAGAATCGTCCGTTATGCAAACACTGCGGATATTTAAAAACTTGATAATCGAGTAGGAGGCGGTGGCTAACCGCCGTCCTCTCACAGCACTTATCCCGACTTTGTGATTATCCGGAATTCTGGCGGAATACACCGTTTTTCTGTGAAAATATATCAAAAAAGTCGGGATAATCTTTTACATCAAACCATAAAGCTTCTTAAGTGTTTCTTCATCATCTTTGAATGTGAAGTCGATCTGCGAGCTGAGAATAGGGTTGAGGTCTGAGGTTGCTTTTTCGATTGCTTCCTGCTTCATCCGAATATCAGCATTCGCATAGTATTTAATCGTTGTTTCCATCTGTACATGCCCGAGCCATTCAGACAACAGAGGCATCGGCATCCCACTCCTGTAAAGATGCATGGCTCTTGAATGACGGAACATATGCACATAGAGATGTTCTGGCACATCAAGACATTTTTCCTTTGCTTGTACACCAAACTTTTTGATAAACTTTGATACATTGTCCTGAGACATCTGATTTCTACAGCCCTTTCTATCGACATAGAACAGAAAGGAGTTCCCATCACTGGCTCGATGAAATTCATCCAGATATTTATGCAGATGCTCTACGGTTTTCTGCATCAGAGGGACGAGGCGCGTTTTTCCACCTTTTCCAGTCAGAACAACGTATTTTTCATCTGAACTGATATGCAGGTCGTTCAGGCAAAGATCCAGTATCTCCTGTATTCTGGCACCAGTATCGTAGAGAAGTATCATGAACACAAGATCCCGCCTGCCCTTCTTTGATGAAATATCCGGAACAGCCAGGATTGCTTCTAAGGCTTTCTCAGAAAAGAATTCGATTTCATGCTCTGCTTCTTTTTTTACAGGAATCAATGCCATTTCCTGATAGCAGGACATGACGGAAGGATTGCGTTCAGCTGCATATCTGTAAAACCTGCGTATGGCGGCAAGACGTTGGTTCCTGCTCGACACCGACCAATTGCCTTCTGTTTCCATTCCTTCAAGATATTTTTCGAGCAGCTCCCTGGATGAGTGTTGGAAAGTATACGAATCCAGTCCGATCTTCAGTTCGTTGCACGAATAGTCAAGATACTTGTTCATGGCTGTCCTGTATGACTCTATAGTGTTTGGACTTGATGCCTTCTGTTTTGGCAGATAGACTGTCAGAAAGTCCCGCACCATCTGGAAAAAGAGTCTTGATTCCTTATTCATATTCTGGCACCTCCGGAATAAGTGCTGAGAAACGGCTCCAGTCGATAGATGATGTTTTTAACAGCCGCTCCGGTAACAGGTGGATGTAATAAGCCGTATCCCTAAAATCACTATGCCCCATGTAGGCGCTTAAGTAAGGAAGAGCTGTATAGAGGTCTTCACCTCTGTCAAGCCAATCCATCAGCACGGCCGTTGCAAAACGATGACGAAGGTCATAAACCCTGACACGTTTATGCTGGTCCTGTGGGTAAGCCTGTCTCCAGAGGTGAAGGAAGTGCCGTGTAAGCCATTTGGTCGGATATGGGGAGCCATCCGGGGACGGAAACAGATACTCTGAATCGGGAAAAAGGATATCCCTCTTGGATATATATCCACTGCAAAGTTCTGCAACATCCTCCGCCATCGGGATTAAACGTTCCTTATGAGTTTTATTTTCCCGTATAAAAAGGGTTCTGTTATCAGTATCTATATCATTTCTGCGAATTTCCCGGCCTTCGTTGGGGCGCAATCCACAAAAATAAATCAGGCGGTATACAGTAGCGATGATGTCCGGTGACAAAGGGTTCCTTGGATCCCCCTTTTGATTGTCGCTTTTCTGGAACAATGCCAGAAGTTCAGCATCTGTAAAAATATATGGCGTGTATCTTCTTACACGTGGGACTGAATCCATAGAGAGAATTCCATCACAGAGCCCCATCGCATAAAGATACTTTGTGAACTCCCTTGCAGCGGTAGCTCTTCTACGGTAACTTTCCGGTTTCTCAGTGCTCCTTTGCACGCACCAGGGCATGATATCGTACACTGATAAAGGTTGTTCATCTACTCCTGCCTCAGTCAAATAGGAATCAAGGTCATTCAGGTAACAGGCGTATGTACGCCGTGTATATCCAAGGCTTTCCTTGTAGCTTATCATCGCCTCGATCTGATCATGGTAACTGCTCATACTTCACCTCCGATCGAAGACAAGGGGAGCGCGCATTTCTGAAGCCCGTTCAAATCCATGGCAATATACTGCCGTGTCGAACTGATGGCCTGATGCCCCAGAATCTGGGCAACTGTTGTTACCGGTGTTCCTTCAGACACCATTGTTGTACCAAGCAATCTTCGGATTCCATGGAACGTTTTTCCGTCATTAAATTGATGCTGAATACCAGCTTTCTCCAAATACCTCCGAAAGATACTGGCAATGGACACACCGTCACGGAAAGGAGCATATGGGGCACAGGTTCTCAGAAAAACATTCTTTGAACTCGACTGTGGTCTTTCATTCAGGATATAATCAGCAAGTGCATCTCTGGCAGATGATTGGAGTGGCAGCATAAGCTGATGCCCGGTTTTACCTTGTACGATCCGGAGTTCATTCTCTCTCCAGAAGATATCCGAGAGTTGTAACGAGGCAAGATCTCCTGCCCGTAATCCTGTTGTAGCGGCCAGCGAGAAAATAGCAAAGTCCCTCTTACCAGGGTTTTTGGTTCTGTCAATCTGATTTGTCATCGCAATAAGCTCAGTTCTTGGCATCGTCGGTTTTACGCTATGATCCCTGGTTCTTGGTGAAGAGAGAAGCAGCCAGAAATTTGCGGTAATAGTACCATTATCATTCAGGAAAGTAAAAAGTTTCCTAAGCGACGAAACTACTTTGTCCATGCTTTTGGGACGGGATTCATGCATCAAATGCAGAAACTCCCTTAAATCTTCGGGAGAGACTTCCTGAAAGCACCGAATCTCTCTTTTTTCCAGAAAGATGCAGAATCTAATAACAATACTTCGTATCTCTGTGGTATAACGTCTGCTCAGCGAAAAACTTTCCATGAAGCTGGAGATAGTCTCTTCGAATAGATCTGGAAGTTGATCCGATGAGGATTTCTGGTACACTTTCCATTGGAAACTTCCACTTTGAAAGAACTCCTGGAGTACTTTGATCCCACGACGTCTCCAGTTTCTGGATTTCCTGGATATCACCCCATCAGAGAACTGTTGCTCGGCATCCATAAGTAATTCGTACATAATCTCTTGACGATACTGATAATCACCTTCTTTCTGGTATCGTTGAATGATCTGATTAAAACTCCGCTGTTGGTAAGTCTCAATCGTTGCATCAGCCAAACCGATTTGTTTCATCTGCTCTTTGGCAGCATCAATTAAAGAAAAAATATCGTTGTTCACATGAAACCTCCTTAATAGAAAAATATGTAGGTGGTTTCATTATAAAAAGTTATCCCGACTTTTTTGATATATTTTCACAGAAAAACGGTGTATTCCGCCAGAATTCCGGATAATCACAAAGTCGGGATAAGTGGTGTTATCCTGAATTCAGGATAACACCACCGTGCGTACCGTTCGGTACACGGCGGTTCAATCAACTTAACATTTAACAAACCTCTCGGTATAGTAGTCATACATTGAGACCAAGCCAAATGAGGCTAGTCTCTTATTGGTAATTACATAGTTTAGCGCACCTTCACTTAAACGAGCTACCCGTGCACCACTGTATGCTATTGCATAAGCCTTCTTACTATACATTCCTAACTTTATTAGGTTTTTCGCACGATTTTGTGGGGTTTTCCAATGCACCCAGATACACATACGCAATCTTCTACGAATTAGCGCATCCATATCTTTGCATAACCACTTCATATAACCGATTCCGAAATAATTGATCCATCCACGGGTTAGCTGGTTAAGCTTTTCAATCTTATAGCGATTGCTGACACTCCAGTTTCTTCTCGTGAGCCATTTCATTTTCGTTTTGAGCTTAGCTATTGATTTTGCATGTGGTCTTGCCTTGTATTGTTGTGCTTGCGTGTCGAAAAAGAATCCAAAACCAAGATATTTAAGTCCATCTGGTCTGTCTACTTTGCTTTTAGTCATGTTAACCTTAAGTCCTAGTTTCTCTTCAATAAATCGTGAGATATTCCTCATAACTCGATTGGCAGACATTTCACTTCTGACCATAATGATACAGTCGTCTGCGTAACGTACAAAGTTTAGCCCTCTGGTCTCCATTTCCATATCTAATTCATTCAGCATAATGTTCGCCAGAAGAGGCGAAAGGTTTCCACCTTGTGGTGTTCCCACTATAGAATCCTCATACTCATCGTCAATCATGATTCCACTGACAAGATATTTTCTAACGATAGAGATGACGTCTCCATCTTTGATAGTTCTACCGATAATGGTCATAAGTTTGTCATGATTCACTGTGTCAAAGAACTTTTCCAAGTCAATGTCTACAATCCAATCATTACCATCATTCATCATGTCTAACGCTGTTAGGATTGCTTGCTGTGCACATCTATTTGGTCTAAATCCATAACTGTGGGCATGGAATTGTTCCTCGTAGATTGGTGTAAGTACCTGTGCAATGGCCTGTTGTACAAATCTGTCTGTTACTGTTGGTACTCCTAGGTTTCTGACACCGCCATCAGGCTTTGGTATCTCCACTCTTCGTACTGGCTGAGGCTTATACTTTCTTGTCCTCAACTGTTCCTTGATGATTTCGCCGTTCTTTACAAGGTGTTCTTTAAGTTCTGTGTATTTCATTCCGTCCACACCCTCTGCACCTTTATTTCGTACGACTTGCAGATATGCTCTGTTGAGGTTATCGCTAGAAAGTATCTGCTCCATTAGACTACTTGTGTTCATGCGTTCTTTCCTTTCCGTCTCGCTTGATTTGACCACCTTTTACCCGATTGGTTACGGCAGATGTTGCCATTTCTGCAATACGAGCTATACTCAAACTTATTGATTGTTCGCCCCTTTGCTCCATTTCCATTACAGAAACTTCTTCACTACTATGGGCTCTGCTGACTTCTCACAGTTCGTTGTTACTAGGCAAATGAAACCTCTGTGAGACCTCCACGCTTAAGGTGCACGCTCTTTCTCCTCATAAACCCGCCGCATTTACTCTGCTTCTACAAATGTGGTAGTTATTAGACTTTGCTGTCTTTCGCCAGCTTATCTCTCGAAGCCTAGCCTCATATGCGATTTCTGTCCGTCGGACCAAGGATTTGCCTACAGCTTCCTTCAGATTCCACCTCACGATGGACACCCTTGCTGTTCAGCTATACATTTCCCACTACCTGGGCATGTTCAGGACTTTCACCTGCGAGAGCGCGCCCATGGCGCGCAAACGAAACGTGCGCCGCCGGGCGCACTTTATAAAAAAGAACGCCTGGTATGTACCAGACGATCTTCTGTTTGATTATTCCCGAAGCCCCGTGGAATCACGGAAGGTTTCGCTTGGCATATCTGATGTGGTAAAACCATAACGTTTCTGCCGTTCCTGCTCCCGGTATTCTTCCATCTCCTTTTCTCTGGCCTGTTTGAACGATTCTTCTTCCTGCTGTACCTTTTCTCTGGCATCCTCTGCCATCTGTTCTGCCGCCAACTCACGTTTGACTGTTTCCAGGACATCTGCTGAAACAAAAGAATCATCACGAAGAAATGCAACAGATTCCGGTTCAAAAACAATGCGCAGTTGATCACAGTATTCCATGGAAACCATTGCATCTGACGGTTGAATATGATAAAAAATTGGATCATGTGCCACCATACCATATTGTCCACCTAAAAGCATTGGAACAACCGTAATGGACATGACAGGAATTTCATCCGCATCCGGCGAAAGCGCAGCCTGTTCTTTCCCGTAATCCTCCATTAGATGCCACATCCGGTTCATTTCCGGATTCCTGCCGTTTGCAAACTGCAGGACAACAGTTGTATAGCCGCCGCTCTGCTCCAAATGTACTTCCGGTTCCATGGTAATCATGGCAGAATATCCATGTGTGGCCGCATTCTTTTCCAAGTTGAAAAAGCTTTTCCGGAATTCTACAATCGTCATTATTCTGCCGCCCTCATCCCGTTCCATAAATGCTTTTAAGATATCCTGTGCCCCTGGGATTCCGCCAATCCGATCAAGATTTTCCTGCGCCCGTTTTTTTAGCTGCTCAATTGGATCTGTTTCATTGACCCCTATAGTTTTAATGTAGGAATCATAATCAACAGCCGATATGTTGTCCTGTGTTCTATTCTCTTCTGACATGCCAACCCTCCTTGTCATTTCTTTAATTATGGAGCATTTACTTGATATTTTGGCAAAATGCCTCTGCCACAAGTATTTTTTGTCTTACAACCCCTTATCGTTCCATATCTTCTGATTTTACAATTGGATCCAGAATATAGTCATCTGACCAGCTGATATCTTTACCAATGCCTTCGTCCCACAATCTTCCATCATCGGTCAGTTCTGATACCGGCGGTGTCGTAAAATCATATACAGTCGGATCATATTTTTCTTCAGCCTCCAAAATATCGCACAATTTTAAGGTTGCGAGTCCTGCGATATTTTCCATAGATGCGGCACCGTTTTCAGCCCGATACACTTCTTCTCCATCGATCTGCACATTTTTGATGAGATGTTCCTCCGGATCAATTTCTGCCGTTATCCGGTGCCCGTAACATGAACTTTCCTGTAAATAGCTTTCCCCGTTCGCAAGTAACGGAAATAACTGTTGCATCTTTTCATCGATTTCCTGGATGCTGTGAGAATGTTCCCACTTCCGCTCCTGTTCTCTTATATGTTCCAGAGTTGGTATGTGATCCGGTTCCATCTCGACCATCTTGATTTTCCCATCCTGACCAAAATGCCGTTGCAGATACTCTTCCATTTGTTCCCGGCTTTCTTTAGATGTTGCAATTCCGGCGATAAATGGTTCTGCGTACTCCAGTTCCACCGTATAACACCAGACTTTCTGCTTGTCCTGTTCTTTCACCTCTGACGGTTGCAGTTCCCAGTTTTCTCCGTGTATGGTATCTGTACGACACTGCAGGATCGTAGATTGTGTCGGCATTATCTGCTTTTGAAGAAGTGTTTTCTGTATTTCATCCGCCCTATCTTTACTCGTCGCCACTGCAACAAGAAATGGGGTGTCATGACCTGAGTTGAACTGGATGCACCAGACTTTTCCAGTGCGTTTTTCTCCCATAAAATTTCGGCGGTTCGCTCCGGGTTATCCCGGAAGAAACCGCCCTCCCTCCCTTCTTTGCCTGAATTATGTTCCAAGATCCGGATCTTCTTCCACCGGTCCCTGGTAACATGGCTGATCCGGTTCAAAACTGTGACTGATGATCTCTGCCGCTTCCTGTTCAATCATTTCACGTTCATACGGTGTAATACGTCCATCATCATCCAGTTCCGAAACCGCCGGGACATCATCCGGAATGTTCACCCAATTATCCACAGTTTCCTGATCCCTGTTTTCCTGTATCGGTTCTGTTTCTGCACGCTGTGGTTCTGCGGCCGGCATCTCCGGCGCCGTTTGCTTCACCGCGGCATCAATCTGCGGTTCCGGTATTGGATGCTCTGCAGCTTGCTCCTGAACGGTTTTCTGATTCTCAAGTTGCTGATTCATAACCTGGTTTAAATTTTCTCTTACAGAATAACGGATATCATGTTCAAGCTGCTTTTCCACAGCCTTATCGGCAGCTTCCATAAAAGGTTGCAGACGATTTTCGCTGACCTGAAAACTGCTGTGGATGTTGTCGATCATTTTCTGGGCCTGTCTGGAAATCCGCTCAGACATTTCTGCGATGTTATCCTTGGTTACGGTCAGTGGGTGTTGATCTGACGGATAACGTTTGACGGTGATGGTATCTCCGGACCGTTCGTAAATCAGCGGAATGGAAAAATCACGATTTCGCCGCATACCGCCTTTTTCAAACAGGGTATTCAGTGTTTCCTCGACCTGCTTTGGCGGAATGGATACCCCGGTGGGAATCCGGTTAAAGTTTTCGCCGATCAGCGGTTCTTTGACGATAGATCCGCCCTCTTTCTGTACATCCCTGGTTACCTGATTATATTCCGGATCCTTGATCTGATCATATACAACACCTGTATAATAGGTCACAGCCTTCCGGATTTCTCCCGCCAGCGCCTGTACGGATTTATCTGCTTTCGTTTCATCCGGAAGTTTCCACTGGCCACGTTCATCAATCAGCACATTTAAAATTTTTCCGGTTGACATGGTTAACTGAGCCTGAATCCATTTTTTTTCCTCTGCATCTTTAAAATTGCCGATTGCAATTTTACCATGCTCCAGGCCAGTCTGTGTCTCAAGAAATTCGGTCAGGCCCTGCTTGTATACTTCCGATGCATGCTCTACCTGCATAGCAAACTGTGTTTTTTCGATGCTTTCATCCTTACGAAGATCCGGTTCAGCATTTTTCTCAGGGCCTTTTGCCACCTCTGCTTTGTCGGCGTCTTTCTCCGCATCTTTGGTCTGGTCCTTGTCTTCTTTCGAGAGCTGGGCAATTTTTTCCTTCAACACCTCAGTTTTAATTTCCTTCTTTGCCTCGTCTTTTTGCTTCTGTTTCTCCACTTCCATATTTCCAGCGTTGATACGCTTGCTGGTTTCCTGGCGGCCGAGAAAAACAGACAGAACGACCACTTTGGCGAGATTGGCCAGTTCTCCCAGCTTTTCTAAAAACCATCTCAAACCGCGGGCACCGATGTTCGGGTTTGTGATCTTGTTTAAAGCTTTTTCGGCCTCTGACGCAGACTGGATGTTGCGGTATTCCATTTCCGCTTCTTTCCGGTATGTGGCGCGATCAGCATCCGTTACATACTGTTTCGGCTGGCGTGCCCCACTGCGGGTATCCTTTTCTGGCATGATAGTTTCCTCCTTTAAATTTACTTTAGATGAATTATGGCATGAGAATAGACAGGAAAAGAAAAAGACCCTCCGGTAACGAAGGGCCCTGTGAACAACATTTGCATTGCCTAGTTTGTGATTAAAATTCTCCCATACCAGGCTTCTCCGAAGAGATGGAAAGTATGGTTTTTGTATTCCAAATGATGCCGCCAATCGCGCTGCCAGCCATTGAAATCAGTCACATCGCCGATATCAAAATCTTCCTCAAAATCTCCTGACACGACATGCTCTAATTGGATTTCCAATTTTTCCTTTTTGGGAGATGCAATCCATTTATCTAAAAAATCGCAGACTTTCTGTTTTGCATCTGTATTACGGTAATCAATCGTAATTTTACCCATTATGTTATGTACCTCCTGTTTTGCTTATTATATTTTAGTGACCTTGTGGCACCCGGATCACCGTCGGCATTTCATCCCGGCACTTATTGCGATTACAGTTTACTTCGATCGGGGCCAGCCACAAGACTTTTGTCTCCTTCCGGCCTGGACCTATACGGTAAATGTGCCAATGTGCTTTGCGAATATGTGGTCGCGGAGATCGTCCGGTCCCGTGATGATTTTCCGATACTTCCGCCGCCGCATTTCGATGTCGGACTTCATTTGCATAACGAATTCCAACATCCCATTTCCGGACAGCGGATGCTTTGATTTTTCTGGAAGGCCGGTAATATTGTTTCTGTTCTTCACTCTCCAGAATATCCGGTTTTGCAGATGAAATATATGCTGCCAAAAGCAGGATGTTTTTCAATACCTGCCTGACCTCCGGCGTTCCTGCATTTGCATCAATCAAATCTCCCAGCGTTTTGCTGCTATCTGTGTCATCAACGGCAAAAGAAATTCCTCCAAATAGGAGTTCCTTCGTCTCCGGGACCCCGGTTAAGATCACAAACCCAGCGAAGCCGGCGTCTTCCCCGTCATATTTTACGGTACCATATGTTAAAAAGACACCTTCTGCAAATGCATGCATGTCTTTTGATACGCCAGCTCCGGTAGATGGCCAGTGTAAATCTGACAGGTCAAAGTATACGGTACGAAACGGCATTTTGATGCTCCCAGCAGGAAATGACAAATCATCCATTGAAAAGAGATCATTTGCCAGTTCCGGTGTAATTTTATACGCCTGCTTGTACCTCGCCCAATCTGCTGCTACGAAAGCTGTTCTGGAAAACAGCAAGCGCTGCGTTTCCCGGATGCCGTATTTGCGTATATCCTTTACTTCGGCGTAATGGTTGTCGCAATCCGCCAGGTCTGAAAAATACGAAGCATCTGGAATTTCGGGAATGCTTTTGATGAACTGAATTGGCGGATATTCCGCACTCTGTTTCTTTCGTTTCATAATGCACCTCCGCTTTTGTTTTTATAGGGATATGATGCCATCCTCGGCAATGCTGAGATTGCGAAAGCACTCTGTGATTTCTGCACAACGATCCAGAACGGCTGCATATTTTTCATGATCAACATCATTTGCCAGCATATTCACGGCGCTTGCAGCGTCATACAACATTTGGAACGCACGTTCCAATTTCGTATCATGACACCGCTGAATTTCCTGCTCCGCGTTCTTCGCCTGTTTCTGCGAAATATCTACATCCATGCCGATTATCTTCTCAATGATTTCTTTTGCCTGGTTCCACGTCATGCGCGGTATACGGCTCATTAAGTTTTCCAGACAGCCGGAATCCAGCTCAAATTGGCATTCCGCAAGAATGGCATCTGCCTCATCCGGTCCATACTGTTTTGTCAGTTCTTCCATGGAGTCATATCCATAGCAGTCCAGCACAAATTTTTTATCCACTTCCGCCAAATACACAAAATCATGCGCTACGGCATAGATTTCCGGATCACGCTCCGAAATTTCTGTAATATCCTCCACTGCCTGAACCTGATACAATTCGAAGACCCTGTCTTGACCCGTTTCCAGTTCTTGTGCTTCCCTGCGGTACTGCACGGAATCATCATCTGTTTTAATCCATTTTTTATTCATTTTTGAAAATCTCCTTTCTTCCGTCCGGCGCTGTAATTTCTACAGTAGTCTTCTGCATGAACCAGCATTTTTCTGCAGCCCACACCATCTGGATGGTGGTGTTTTCATTGCCGGTTACCGTATAGCACCGTCCGTTTGCAAGATTTTTTATGATAAATGTTCTGCTCTCCATTTATGTAAAACGGTGGACTTCCATGGTATTTCCACAGGAGCACCGCCACCTCCTTCCTATTGGTTACTGACCCTTCAGCCATTTGATTTGCAGATGACGCATGGTGCATCATTGTCGCCACACTGATAGTGAAGCCATCTTTTATGACTGAAGCCACGAGCTTCCAGTATCCGGTCAAATTCCGTTCCTGGAAAGCTCTGTCATGAAATTTGCTGATTTTAATATCCTCGTTCAATTAATGATTCTTCCGAGTCATCCGTGGCTGCAATTTCCACGTAGTTAATGCTGTTCTCTGTCGTTCCAAACTCTTTGCAAAGAGATGAAAACAGTTCTTCCAGCTCTTTCTTACCATCCTCGGCATCCAGAGATTGGGAAACATTTAACTGGGTTTCCTGACGTTCTCCGTCCTGATCGGTGTATCCGATGTTGACGGCGGAATACTGCCGGATGTCCTGTCCAACGATAGCTTTGTCCAATAACGGTCTGATTCTCATATTTTGCCTCCTTAATTTTCCAGCAGAACAGGTTCTACGGGTTCTGCTTTGTAATTTTCACTGATTGCCGGTCCGTACAGCGATTCACGGATTTTCCTTTTTCCCCGGTGCCGGATGTTACTGATTGCTTTTTCCGGAGAAGATGCATAAGTATAACGCGTCTCAAGCGGGATTCTGGTTACATCCCCGCCGCAATAATGCAGCACTCGCTCACCTGTTACGCGGTATTTCTTCTTTTCCATGTTGTTCCTCCTTTTTCTCATGTGTCTTTTACAGTTTCAGAAAAATTATGGAAGTGGATGCATCTGCGGATAATGAAGGCGTTCTCTATGTGTTTTGCGGATAAGCGTTTTCACAAAAAGTGGTGATTTTTGATATCCGCAGAAATGATGTTGCGGGATTTTTGTTCCATAATTATAATGAAAGCAATGATTGATTTTGGAAGAATGGAGGTCTTTTATGATAAAGAGAAATTTCATGATGGCGGCATTGATTTTATGTATGGTTACGAATGCTTCCGTACCGATTTATGCGTCTGGTGGTCCAGGTGTTGTGATTCAGGAAACCATAGAGAGTTATGCCCAGAGAAGAAACCCGGAGCAGTTATCCGCAGAACAGATCATGACGGAACTGTATGCAAATGTAAATAATCCAATGATTCAGGACGGCGCAAAGACAGAGGCCATGCTCCTGACTGGCGAAAAACCGATTACTACCGATCAGTACGGAATCCGGGTCGGAAAATACGATATTCCTACCTGGCCGAGCGCAGCTTCTCCTTTTGGCGATACCGCTCTCACACTTTCACTGGTTTATCCGCACAAAGACGGTTCCCAGGAATATGCTCTCTATGCTCCGGTCAGCGCAATTCCGGATACACAGAAAATGCAGGAAAACCGGTCAGCTTTAAATCTGCTTTACAATACAGCATGGGGTTTAAAAGAAGCCACTTCGTCCATGAATGATCACGATAAGGCTATTGCGATTGCAGATTGGCTGCGTGCGAACATCAAATCAAAGGAAAACTCTCCGAAATCTCCTGTCAGTTGCCTGGCACTTGGCTATTCGGACTGCAGCGGATACAGCGGATTATTTGAAATTTTTGGTTCCTTCTGCGGGCTTGATACCAAGCAGGTGGCGGGACGCTTCCGTAATGACGATCATAGTTGGAATATGGTCAATATCAACGGAACCTGGCTGTATCTGGATGTGGGCTGGAATGAAAATCTGATTGACCATGATACGTTATTGGCGCACGGATATCAGATCTCCATGATTTCCGGCGATAAAGCAGATATGCTTACGGCCGAAACCGTAAGACGGGCTGATACAACAAAAACAAATTAGCGCACCAAAAAAAGCTCCCGCAAGGGAGCCTTTTTTTGAAAGCACGCAATCATTCTCAGGTCAGCCTGTCGCATCTAATGTCGATGCGGGATCTTCGCCTGATTGCATTTCCGGTTCTAGCATACCGCACACAGTGCGAGAACTCTGGAAATAACTATTTAGTTTTCAATGCCCATGATTAAGCTACGGGCAATGTGTTATTCGCGGAATACAGGATGTAGTTTCAGTAATCCTGGATCATCTGCGAACTGTTTTGCTGGTGTAGTTTTGAACGGTATCTCGGCTGTGTCCAGGGAAGCATCTGTAGGTTCGTATTTTGAGACTGCAGAGGCCTCCTTTTTGGAAACTTCCCATGTTGCTACGATGCAATCGTGTTTTGCCCTTTTAATGACACGATTGCTTTTTTTATCTTTCCGTCCTTTTTTGGCATTCATGACCAACATGGTCACGAGGCTTGCCGCGCTGGCAGCAAACACAACAAGCATCAGATCTGCATTGGTGCTGTCGCCAGTCTTCGGCAAGCTTGACGTCGTCACAACTGGTACCGGTGCCGGGTCTTCCTGCCCTGTTGTGTTATATCCAACATAAACAGGAATTGGCTCGATTTCGTCATCCGTATGCATGACTGGCTGTTCCACAACCACTACTGTTTTTGTAGTACGGTCGTGGTCATCATCGTCATGATCGCGATGACGCTGCGGCTGCGGGGTTACCGGTTTTTCCGGCTGTGTCGGCTGCTCCGGTTCGGTCGGATTGATCGGCTGTTCCGGCTTCTCTTCCGGTTTTTCCGGTTCAGTCGGCTGCTCCGGTTTTTCCTCTGGTTTTTCCGGTTCAGTTGGCTGCTCCGGTTCTTTCTCGGACGGACCAAAGTCAATGATATCATTGTCTTCAGCCACTTTATCGGTACTATCAAAAGTATCATTGGAACCGGCCTCTGCACCGGTATCAACTGCGTCTGTTACTTCCCTATCTGTGACTGCTCCATTTTTATCGGAGTCGTCATTGGATTCAGAAGAATCAGATGCCTCTGCGTCTTCTGCTTTGCTGACGGATGTGCCAGCATCTGCGGAATTTACAGTCTCGCTGTCTTCTGCTTTTGCATCCGTATTGTCATTTGCGTCTGCGATATCTTCGCTTACGCTTTCAACTGAAGTGGATGCAGTGTCAACAGTTACATCCGCCATAGCTGAAAAAGCCAGCATTGCGGACATTGCGATTGTTGTTAGTGCCAGAGCGATTCTTTTTTTCATAGTGTATTCTCCTTTTGTGCATAACGCAGACTAGAGCCTGCGCCGTCATTGTGTGTAAGAAAACCAAATAGCATAGAGTTGCGCGCTTTCAATTTCCTCTGATGCCTTATAATCTTCTTGCGAGAATTATGGATTTGGATATGTTTCTATACGGACCCACGCATGAGGCAGGTCAATGAAAATTAACAATAATTTCGCCATAGTAAACTGCCTACCACTTGGGCTTACGCCTTGAAGTGGGGCTTCGGTTCCGGAGAACCTCTGTTTTCCCGCCTACGAGGAGTCCAGTTTACAGGATGACTGTGACCATCCAAACCTTACAGACAATGGGCGATCCCCGACAGATTCATCCATAACGAAGTCCTTTCTCCATAACTAATGCAGGAACTATGAAAAAATCTCCGCGGAATTGGTTAGAAAACAAAAAAAATAGGACATGATTGTTTATTTCTGCGGGAACAAAAGCTGTGCGCATACAAGCGCTTTGGCATTTGCCCGGCCTTTTACCTTATCATTTGTTCCGCTGTAATATGCAGTGGTTTCAATCGTAGAACAGCTTCCGTCCGCATGCGTGATGAATGCTTCTCCCTGGATATAGCCGTCATTGGACTCATCCAGCCAAATCTTGTATTCTTCGCCGTGCAGACTAAATACATAATCCGGATAGGAGCTATTGGATGATTCAATGGATTCCTTAAATTCATTGACTGTATCATAATAACATGTTCCGTCTCCAAATGCCGATGCGGGTGAATATGTGACAAAGGTCTGCATAGTTAAATGATCCAGATAAGCACTGTCATCGTATTTTAATTCCCACGACTTTCTTACCTGCTGGCCGGAACCGTTGCTGCGTCCCGGCACCGAATAGTCTACGGCATAGCGCGGAATATAAACAGTCAAATCCCCTACTGTTTTGGTTTCCATATACGTCATAGCAGTATCCATATCGTTGTCTGATATACCGATGGCTTCCAAACCTGTCACGCTACTACTTTTCTGTACGTCCGTCTTCTCAGGCGCCTCCGCAGACTCTTCATTCTGCTGGTCCTGGATCTGAGCGCCAAGCAGTTTTTGAATATCTACTTCCGATCCGGATCCGGTAGTACCGTGCGCGTCCGCGTCCCCACTCAGTTCCAGTCCCATTTCAAACCAGTCCGTGTTCATGTTGAAATCGTCCTCTCCGCGGTCCAGATACATGACAGCATAAGCATCTTCGCCATCATACGTTGTTGCAAATATGGTTTTCCATGTATTGTCATCGGAAAGTTCGCAGTCCACCGTCGCGACATCCCATTCATTACCATCATTGCTCATCACGGATGTATACTCTGGTTCTCCCGCCTTTGAAACCTGTGCGTTCTTTTTAATGCATGATTGGAAAAGTACCGATTTAGCCCCAACCGCATCGCGGATACCAAGTTGTTTCGCGTTAAAATGATAGAGATTCAGACTCGACTCATTGCCGAGCGACATGTTTGTGTAGTCACAGAATACGGTCAGGGTAAAATAATCCTGGTCCATATGTGTCGTTTCCACAAAAGTGTCCGGGGTTTCACCCGGAAGGGTTAACCGGATGCCGGAACCGGAAAATGTGGTCTTTTTTGCCTTGTCCCATGCCTCTGCATCAGCAGTGATCTGTGCTTTTATTTCTTTCTTTGCGTGTTCCTCCTTCGATTCTTCGGAGGCCAGCATGGCTTCTGTTTCTTTTTCGGTGCTTTCGGCTTCACCGATATTCACAATATCTTTACCTCCAACGCTTACCTTCAGAAAACCACCACAGCCAGAAATACTTCCTGCCACCATGGCAACCGCTAAAGCAAGCGCTACCTTTTTCTTAAACATAATCTTTCTCCCTCTTTAAAAAACCCCGCCCAAAAGGACGGGGTCGATAACCAGTTACAGCATTACTGAGCCATGCGTTTTCTCTTGTAGAAAAGAATCATGCACAGCATGGATGCTGCGGTAAATACGGCTGCCGCAGTGGTGCCGCCGGTCTTCGGCAACGGCGTATCTGTCGGAACAGGCGCAGAAACCGGTTTCGGCGCATCATACATTACTACCGTTTTGCTGCCATCTTTCAGCATTTTATTTGCGACAGTAAACGGAATGCTTTCCGCTACCTCATATCCATCCGGAGCTGTAATTTCCGTCAAAACATACTCTCCGTCCGCCAGATTTTTGATCTTATGCGGTTCAGTGGTTGATGTCCATGACTCCACAACAGCGCCGTTTTTCGTAATGGTCAGCTGCGCGCCCGGAAGTTCCGCTTTTGTGGTAATATCCTGTTTGGAAACATCAAGATACCAGTCTGTGACAACCGTACGTGAACTGCTTCCGCCGCCTCCGCCGCTGCTGCTATGGCTGTGTCCACCAGAAGGCTTGGACGGATTGGACGGAGTATCCGGGGTGTTCGGAGTATCCGGGGTTGTTGGCTTGTCCGGTGTGGTAGGCTTGTCCGGTGTGGTAGGCTTATCCGGTTCGGAAGGGGTCGCTGGCTTCTCCGGCTCATCCGGTTTTTCCGGTTCAGAAGGAGTTGCTTTGCTTTCCTTGTCTTCCATGACCACGGTGCCGCCCACAGCTTCACCGTTTTTTACCTCAAACTCAATGGATTCCGCGATCTCATATCCTTTCGGCGCCCGTTTTTCTGTCAGGGTATACACACCATCGGCAATTCCGGTAATCACATGAACGGTATCGCCGGATACCCATTCATCAACCACATCGCCCTTTGCGTCTTTCAGAACCAGGGTCGCTCCGGGCAGTTCTTCTCCGGTTGTTGCGCTGACCTTGGAAATCTTCACACTGCCTCCGGTCGGCTGATCATACATCACTACTTTGTCGCTGCCGTCGGCAAGTTTGCCATCCTTAATCGCAAAAGTAATTTTTTCAGCTACCTCATATCCATCCGGAGCGGTCACTTCTGTCAGAGTGTATTCTCCATCTGGCAGGGTAAACTCGCGCGGGGTATCGGAAGACTGCCAGGTTTCCACTACTTCACCATCCTTTGTAATGGTCAGCGTTGCTCCCGGAAGCTCTTTCCCGGTGGTAACATCCTGTTTGGAAATTTTAATCCCTTTGCTGAGCGGCTGATCATACATGGTAATTTTGCCGCTTTCCACGGTACCGTTCTTGACGGTAAAGATGATCTTTTCCGCAACCTCGTATCCATCCGGTGCTGTAATCTCCGTCAGTTCATAGGTTCCATCTTCTGGATTGTTGATCTTATGCGGAGTATTGGTTGAAACCCACTCATCCACAGTTTTCCCGTCTTTTGTAAGTTTCAGGGATGCTCCCGGGAGTTCCTTGTTTGTGGCCGCATCCTGTTTGGAAATCAGGAGATCTTCAACCACAACATCAACCTGCAGCGCTGCGTCTTTCTCACGTACTGCGGACGCAAGTACATCCTGCACATTGTTGTTGGTCTTCTTGTAGTACTTTAATGACGGTTCATTATAACTGAATGTAATCTGCTCTGGTTTCTCATCGGACACCAGAACAACTTCCTCGCCGGTACGGAACGTATTGCCGCCGTCCTTGCAGGTGATCTTGTCGGATGTCACGTTGATGGTATAAACATACTGGTCAGCAACCTCGCCGGACGCATTTACAGTATGTACAGTAAACGGATCGCTTTCATAGCTATCGCCGTTTCTGTGGAACGTGACAGTATTCCCATCAACAGAGAAATCCGGTTCAAAGTTGTAGTCCTTGTAATGTTCCACAGCCTTTAACAGCTGGCTACGGTACTGTGCAACCTTATCCGCATCAAATGGGCCATATCCGGTTCCGCGGATGACTTCCGGTTCGGTTCCGTCAATGATATGGTACACAAGTGCGGATACCGTATTCAGCGCCGCGTCACCATGTTCCATTACTTCCTGACTGGAAACGGCATCCTCATAGCTGACACCGAATGTTTTTTCGAACAGTCCGGTACCATCCACCGGAACACCGGCATACATCAGGGCGCGGATCTGATCATACTTTGTGGCATCAACATCTTTGGAATAATCTGTGACGCCCCCGACACTGTCCGGCACTGCCTTATCATGGTTGTAGCAGAATCCTACTTCTCCGTTTACCACGAAAACGGCATCATTCTGTGAATAGAAGCTGAACACCTTGTTCTTGGTGACGCTTTCCGGAAGGCTTCCGGCGATCTTTAAATATTCCGGTACAGAGTTAAACGCATATGGAGATACATCGGAAAACTGTTCAAAGTATGTTTCATCAAAATCTGTGCCTGCGGCAACTTTGACTAGCTCCTTATCATCCTTGGTCCACAACGCCTTTCCGTCTGTTTCATATACGGTGCTGTTATCCGCATTGAATGCATGCACTGTTGTGCCATACAGGATTTCCGTACCGGCTCCGCTTGAAGATTTCGGATCCCGCACAGTCAACGTTCCAACTTCCGTACCCGCCAGAGCCAGTTTTCTTAACTCTGTGGTGTTTCCCAGATCCAGGCTGTCCAGATTCATGTGATCCATGTTCCAAATACTCTTGACACTATTTGGAACGGTGTAATCATCCACGGCTTCCGGACAAAGTTTAATCAGGGTGGAGCCGCCGCCGGCAAGCAATGCCACGCCATCCCCGTCCGTTGTAAACGGGGAGCCTTCAGCCAGTTCGATCTTCTTTAATCCCGGTGTATCATACAGAGCATACAGGGTCATTCCGGTAACATTTTTCCCGAGTGTCAGCGTCTCCACGTCTTTCCCGTTTAGAAACGAGTGGTTCACATTTTTGTCGCCAAGCGACTTTACTGGCGTTCCATTCAGTTCATCCGGAATGGTTACCGTACCGTCATGGACAGCGGCATCCGTGATGCCGGTGATGATAACGCCTGTCTGGTCGCTTGTGGGTGAAGTAATGAACTCATTCCCCTCCGCGTAGACGGCATGGCCGGAGTACACAGCGGACAGGCATACGGCACCAGCCAGCAGGCCGGAAACCGCTTTTTTTACTTTTTTGCGCATAACATATCTCCTTTCCTTGTTTCAGAAACGTATTCGATACATTTCTTTTGTACGGGTAAATTATGGATGGAGATATATACTTTTTCGCAAATGCTAATATATTGGCAATTAGAAAGCCCGTCTGCAATCAGACGGGCTCATTTCCTTACTTGCTTTCTTTGTTGTCAGTGTTATCTTCTGTCTTTTCCTGATCATCCTCATCATCGAAATCTGATGGAATGTACGGCAGAAATGTGCTGCGCTCCACGTGGATCTGATTATCGCCATTCTGATCTACAGGTTCAATCACACGATGCAGCGCAACCGGTACCTGTTCTAACATAGTTTCGCCTGCGGACGCTACATTGCTGTCTGTTTCGCTCTCTGCCGCATCATCTTCCACGTCGAGATAAAATCCGCCCTCCCCGTCGTCCTTCATGGATGACGGAAGTCCTGTTTTTGCTAATGCTGAAGCGGCATTTGTCAGTTCTCCCTCATTCAATACGATTGGATTGTAATCCGTAACAACTTTGTATCCATTCATCACTTTAATGATGTCACGAATCAAATCATCCTTCAGATCCATTCCCATACTTCCCGGGGTCAGGGCGTCACAGGCATACTGGATATTTTCCTTAATTTCTTTATTTGTGTCCATAGCAACACGGTATTTGGTGCCTTTGCCGTCGTCATATACTGGAGCGATCCAAAGGAACGGGATCCCGGCGCGGTTAAATGCTCGACGAACATCTTTTAAAATTGTGTCATTAAGCTGTTTGAATTCATCTCTTTTATCATACATAATGATTCTCCTATCTGTCACTCACTTTGTTAACCCATGATTGATTCAAATGCTTCAAAATCATCGAAATCCACATCCTCGTCCTCGCCATCTGCATTTGTATTGACGATATCCTTATCTGTCTCCTGCACATGTCCCGATATGAATTGTGCAGTTGGCTCTAAGGCTTTTTGTGACAGAACTGGCAGAGGCTGTCCTGCTGTCTGCTCTTCCGCTTCCCCTGCTGTCTGTTCATTTATCGATTGTGTTTTTTCAAAGATTTCGTCCAGATCTCGCGGCTTCCTTCCCTTCTGTTTCCGATCGATGGAGCCATCTGCCACGGCATCCAGCCATTCCTGTGTGGTATGTTCCTGCTTTTCTCTTTTTTTTCGAGACGATTTTGGAAATGGAACCGGTTTTTCAGCCATCTCGATCGGTCTGGTAATGCAACCGTCTTCCCGGTAAAATGCCATACACGGGTCATCCAGATAATGTCGGAAAATGGATTTGAAGCAGCTGTTTCTATATCCCTTCTGTAATCCAGCAATCCAATGTTCGATGCCAGGTGCGTCATAATCAGAAATTGATAAAAGCAGGTTGACAACAAGCGGCATAGCTTTCAAATCCGGGATTGATTCGCGCTCTACCGTAAAACGGAAATGCTCCCCACAATAATATGCAATGATTGCCTGTTTCATCACCTGAGCAAGCGGGATATTTCCAGCCTGATATAGTGACATCAAGTCAAAATCATGTGTTCTGTAAATTCGGATTGTGATCTTCATGGCTGACAGAACGCCACAATGGGGTAACAATCATTATATTCCCCCATTGTGATGTTCCTTATCCCCCTTTCTGTCCTTATTTTTGTATGGATTTGCGGCGAAGCCACTCAATCAGATACATGTAATATCCACGCACATTACAGAAAATGATATCTAGATCCGGACAGTTTTCATTGCCCATAACCACTGTCAGACGTTCAATTGCCTGGAAATATTCCCTGATATACGGTTCCCACACGGCACTTGTACCACCAGTCAGAATCAGGTAATCGTATTCATCCAGGGCATTATACATGTTGATTACTTTTTCCACAGCCTGTTCGCAGATTTCTTTCGTAGCCGCTTCCAGGAGGTCTGCGAATCCTTCCGTTTTCGTGGAAATCTTCACTCCTTTTCGTTCCGTAATGGTAAACGCTCCTCTTTCAAGTGCATTCTGCATGGCGGCGGAGCGGATTGCGACACCGGAACGTTCCTGGATCCGTTTGCCGGTTTCTTCCAGAATTGCCCGCATTCCGAACTGCGCAAATGTTTCCTTGGAATTTGCCTTACGGTTTACGATGTCATAAAGATCCAGCGTACCGAATCCGGCATCAAAGATTAAAATGTTGGATGTATAATATTTTTTTGCGTTCATCAGTGCTTTGGCATTGTCGTCCGTGGAAATACTCCGAAGCGTCCCCATTGGCTGACTCATGATATGGATGTTCTTTTCATATACAGTGAAATCAAAGCTTACATAATTTCTGTTGTTCCACAGTTTCATGGAAAATTTATGATGTCCTGCCAGCGCACTAACGATTCTTGGTGAATCCTCAGTCAGATAAGCCGGCGGCAGTCCTGTCTGGAGCATGATACTGCGACCGTTATATTCACCTGCCTGATTCTTTAACATGCACATAGCCATGCCAACCCTTGCCGCAATCTGGAAGATTGGGGAATCATAGCGGTCGCGGGCAAATAATTCCAACTGGGAATCATTGGTGTCTTTGCTGTTCACCATCTGCTGAGCACTACGTCCAACCCTCCATACCTCTCCGGTTTCCCCGTCACGGTACAGAATTTCATACGGTTCCTGTTCCCCGAACAGCTGCGGGTTCTTCCCGAGGTTTTTTGCATAAAACGGGAATGCACAGATCATAATCGGAGAAAAACATTTAACGGAAGAATAACCGATATCCATGGCGATCGGCCATGCGTTTTCAACAGAAACATTTTTTACTTCGTGCGCAATGCTTTTGGTCCGGTAGTCCATTGTATTTGTCATGGTGTCTTCTGCGGATGTCATCGTGCATCCGCTCTCCTTTCTGGCTTTTTCTGGTTCCATTATATCTGCTTACGCAAAATATTGAGACTTTCTGTATTTTGCGGATATGCAATATTCGCTGGTTTGCCATCAGCATGGTGAATTACTATTTGCGATACAATTATGGAATTGTTTCACTCTCCTATCGTTTCTGCGGATAAGAAAACAAACGAGTTTTGAAATGGTAGCTTCCAAAAAAGTACCCCGCCGGAATATCACTGGCGGGGTTGTACTGAAATGAATCTTGCGGTATTTTCGGCTACTTACTCCTGTACGGTGCCAGCAGGGGCAAGATCCAAAACTACCAGATCCTGATAGTTCGGTGCCTTTTTTCCGGATTTTGTGTCAATCGTCTGAACCATTGCCAGAAGGCTAATCTGACTGCCGATTGACAGGCCATCAGCTACTCCTGCGGGTGCGCGGAAAAAAGTTGCATTTACCATGTTCTTTCTTTCCCCAGACAGATCCAGGCGCAGTGAAAGAATGGACTCCGTGCGTTTGGCGATGCCAATCAGTGGAGCTGAAATGTATACTTCATTCTGACATTCCGGATAATTTCTGCCCTCAACACCGAAAGCATTTGCCATTTTACTGTTATCATGCAGCATTTCCCGAATGTATACTTCCATCATTTCCTTTACTTCTCCAGTACGTTCATCCATGCGCAGGTAGGACTGTACATATCCCTTTACAACAACATGGTTTCCAACTTTAAAGTTTTTCATGATGTCTTCCGTAATTGTATGCTTGTTAAATGATAATGCCGGAAAATTGGTTCTTACTCCATTTTCCAACTGACCACCTTTTCTTGTGGTTGTGATGACCGGGCAGGCTAAAACGATAGTGCCACCGCCCTCTGTTCCACGCATGCTTGCGATTCTTCCACGGAAAATTGCTTCGTTTACAATATTACCCATAATGTGTGCTGCCGTATGTATCGCCGGCAGACTCTCCTTTCCGGACGGTATAGCCGTCCCATTTGTGATATGCCTGATTGTATTGTGCGTACTTTTGTTTTCTGCTGCGCCACAATTATGGTCGGAGATGCATGAAATGTCGCAAAAAGAAAAACTCTACAACGTGGGACCATGTGCCTACTGCAAAAAAAAAGACTCCCGAAATTCGGGAGTCTGCACATGAGTCATTAAATAAATGGGAAACCTGTTCCCGTAATTCTTGAATACATATGATTCCGGGCGATCATACGTAAAAACATCCCGACCATTTTCTGCTGCAGAGTCGGGTGTTCCTGTTCGAACGCCTGGATTTCCATGGCAATTCGCAAGCGGGAAGACTTTCCGCGCATAAGCAGACAATTAATGTTTCCAGGTGTTTCAAGCAATACTCGGTGGCAGCCTTATTCCGTAAATCCCAGTGCTCTCTTTGCATGCGTTTCTCGCATTCTCCTGCATAGCCAAGAGATGCCATGCATCCGGCGGCCAGCATAAGAAAATGCTTTTTGTTTTTCTCATCTACCAAAATAGCATTCGCGATCTCTTCATCGTGGTCGCCAAAAGTATTGCAGAGGTCACTAAACCGCTTGATAGCCAAAGACTCCCGGGCTGTTGTTCTTGCCTCGATGAATGGATCTTGTGACAATATAGTCCGTAAGCACTCCGTGCCTTCTCTCATAATGTTCTCCTTCCACAAAACAAAATCCCGGCTTTGGATGATAACCGGGATTTGTGTTCAGCGGCACGTAGCCGCAAGCATGATATTATGATGGATTCGCGCTGTTTTTTGCATCCGAATCAATCTCCTGCAATTTAATAAACTTCGCGTTCTTCATCCCCATGAATGTTTTGATCACATCCAGATGGTTGACTCCACAAAGAAAAATATGGTCATATTCTGCAGTGAATTCCGGCGTTTCAAGCAGTTTCCTTAATCCCTGCATGTGTTCCAGATCCATGGCCTCCAGATTATCGACAAACATCAGTCTGGAACCGGTCAACTGGTTGACCATATCCGTTAAAATGAAGGATGCCAGTACCTTTTCGCCATTGGAACAGGACGCAAGCGGATAGTAACGTTTCTGCATGGTTGGTGTCTTGACAAAGATCTTTACACCGTTATCCGGATGGAATTTAAAAATATAACCCGGAGCAAACTGTGCCGCCCTTGCATTGCATACACCTTCAAACTGCTGGAGATAAAACTCGATGATCTTCGTTCTGACCGGTCCTTTATCTTCCAATGCACGGATCATGCCTGTTTCTACTGCGTACCGCGCCTTCTGAGTTTCGGCTTCTTTGAGAAGAGTCTGTTTATAAGCGTAATCTTCCGCATTCTTCTTCTCGGCTTCCAGTTCGCGCTTTTTCTTCGCAAGTTCTTCAGGATTCACCGTTTCGCTTTCTGGCTTATCCGGCAGCGTCACCAGGTTCTTTTCATATGCAGCCAGTTCCGCCTGTAGCTTGGCATATTCTGCATAGGCACTTTTCGCTGCATCATAATCTTTTTTGGAACGGATACACGCTTCTTTGCGGGCCTTTGCATCCTCAATTTCTTTTCTGACATCAGCCAGCAGCTCCTTATTCTGCGTAAGCATTGCCTCCGTTTCCGTACGGATCTGTGTTTTGTCCGTGGTGCATACCAGTTTTTTTGAAATTGGGCATACCGGAAGATCTAAGGAGGCCAGCGCTTTTTCAAAAAATGCGATGTTTGTCTGGATGCCGTTTGCCTGTGCCGTTTTGTTTACGATCTGACCTTCCAGGGTCTCCCTTTCATGCTCCAGCCTTTCGCCTGTTGCATCATCCGGTTTCGCCGGTGCAGTACTTATACGATCTTTCAGCCTACGGATTTCCGCTTCCTGAATCTCTCTCTTCCGCTTTGCGGAAGCATACTCTGCCTGCCGCTTAATGGAATCCATTCTGGTTCTTTCAAAAGCGATCAGATTAGTCAGTTCTTCACTGATTACTTCCACAGTACGCTTCGGCTCTGTCGGTGTCAAATTCTTTGCTGCAGCGTCCTTTTCCTTCAAAAGTGCGTTGACCGTTTTTCGATCTTCAAAATAGTGCATATACACTTCCTGTACTTTCTTCATGCCGAACTTTTCCGGCATTGGCGGAAACGCTTTTCTACATTCATCCAGCACTTCCTTCGGCTGCCCGTCAAAATAAGCCAAGATGCGATCTACATCCAGTGTTTCCGGAATATACTGCATCAGCAGTTTAGAAAAATCGGCCGGTGAAAGCTGTAAAAGCACGTCTGAACTGCACGCAATTTTTACATCGCGTAGTACATCTGCTCTTTTACCTTTCTGTATTGGAATGCCGATCATGTCTGCGATTGCTTCATTCATGGCAGTTTCCGTAACCTTCTTTCCATTCATCCCGCACACGGTAGCTTTTCCCCGTGCGCGCTGGATGGACATTCCGTTATCGAAGATGATCTGTACCGCCCCGCTGTGCAGATTATCCGGCGGGACAAGCCCCGTAATGCCGTAACGTACTGCATCGCAAAGACTTGTTTTTCCTGTTCCATTCTTGGCAAAGAATAAATTAATCTTTGCCGGTTCCAAATCAAAGTTCTTGCCCCTGTAATTCTGGGTTCTGATCCGTTTGATTTTCATGTGGCGCCTCCCTTGTAAAATAATTTGTCCGTGTCATATCGGTTGCCGTATAAATGTCATAAATTCTTCTGTTGCGGCCTTCGAACCGATAGGGTTTTCCGCATTTGAACCAGGCATTCCAACGAAGGTTTTCCTGCGGTGCAAGCATACGCTTGCATGTTTCCATCAGAACCGGGTCGCGCACCTGGACAATCGCTGATGCGGCATTGCCATAGCGATCGTATCCAAAAAATACATTCATGGATAGATAAGGTGTGCCCGCATTGTCAATTTTATCTTCCATCCAGTTGACGGTTCCGCCAATACTGTATTTGACATCTTCGCTGCGTTCTGCCCCGAGTCCCACGACTCCACTGTAATAAATCCCGTATCCGTATGCTTCCGCGAAATCATTGCCTGTAAAGTAAACGATCATGGCAACTGTCCGTCCCGGACGTATGTTTTTCCCACGTGCAATCTGAACCCACGGGATTGGTTTTTTATCGTCCATACGCGACTGCTGATCTTGGAAATACACCGTTGTCATAACGGTTTCTTCCTGCCTGCGAACACGGTTAAAAATCTCGTAGGAAACCTTAACTACGTAACGGTTCCCCTCATCCGTAACTTCTTCCACGCGTCCGACAAGCATATAAAAATCGCTGTCGTTTTTCCGCATAAAAATACCCCTCATATATTTCGATCCAGCACCCGCGCGACTGATGCTTCCGTGCGGGCGCTGTCCTCCTTCCTGCGTCCTGCTCAGTTTTCCATGGTCTGAGGTACGATAAATGCCTCTGATACGGTATTGCCCGTTTTTCCATCTGCCAGCTTCTCAAAATTCACATAGGCAGCTTTTCCGACTGCTTCGCTGAATTTACGGATTGTTTCTTTGCAAACACCCTCTTTCTCCAGCCACGGTTTCAGAGACAGCTCCAGCTCAAACGTTTTCATGGCAATATCATACGCCGTATAGCGCATGGATTCATCAATCTGTCCGTGTTCGATGCAATTTTCAAAAATACTCCGGATCCGTTTAGCGGAAAGGATCTGTGAAAGATGTAGTTCGCGGAAAACGTACTGAAAAGCAGCCACCACTGCTTTTGCATTGCGTCCGCGGCCGCGTGCTTTGGTAAGATCCAGATCCTGCGGTGTAATGTCGATCTGAAGCAGTTCCAACAGCCGCTCCGGCAGCTTCGTGTATTTATCAAAAATATTCTCTTCCACTCCCTGACGGATGATATCACGAATTGTATCGTGTTTTCCCTTTGCGGCTCCAGTAGCAGCCTTGCAAGTTGCGGTCCCCCTGTGCTCGCGTTTAAAGGATGAACCGTAGATTTTGGCACCGTTTGGCGTTTTCCAGTATCCGGTTGCCTCAAAGGCATTTTCCCCGATATCGGAGGTTACCAATTCCAGACATGGGATCAGTTTATCCTTGATGTTGTACATGGCGTTGATGTCTTCCGCATATCCATGGAAGGCAAAATTGATGCGTACACGTTCATGTGTCACATCCCATCCGTCACAAGTCACATTTTTACGGTCCGACGGTAAAGTGGTCGTATCCGAAATTTTTGTGATGTTCGGGTTTTCACCAAACAGATCGCGATAGATCGTACAGATGTCATGCAATGGAATTTCCGCATACTTTGGACTCATAACCGCACAGATTTTACCGGTTCGGCGATAGTTCTTCACGACAAGTTTGACTTCTTTGTCCTGATTCAGCTGTTCTGCAATCAGACAGTCCGAAGCGAACGAACGCGTACCAATTGCTGCAGTAGTTACACCAAGCCGCTGGGCAAGCGTCGGGATTGCAAGTGTTGAAACGTGATAAACACTGCCTTTCCCATTCACCATCACAGACAACATCATCGAATTCGATGAAATCATTTCGGCATACAGTTTGGCATCGTACTCCTTGTTACTGGTCACATTCGGCAGGACCTTGACAGTTTCAAAGCGAATGACCGGCGCTTTCGATCCAGGGCCTTTGACCCATGGGTTTCCGGGCCAGAATGCGTATACCGTGCATTCGTCCGGGGCATTTTTCTGATACGCTTCTTCTACCCGGCTGAAAACAACCAGGTTCTTCATTGCGACCGGATGGTAGCAAGTGTGCGCGTCAATCTCTTGCAGCAATTCCTCAAACGCCTCTTCGTTGTTTCCGCTCATGTGGAACGCATCCTGTAAAAAATCAGCCTTCAACATGTCTCATTCTCCTTTCCAAAAAAATCCATAACCTCCAGAAGAAAGCTATTCTCGGGATCCGAGCGCATTTTTTCTTGAAGCATGGAAGCTGTGGTTTTAGAAAGAAATCCGGTTCTTGCATCTTGAACCAACAGGTTCTTTTCCTGTGTGCTGAGGATTCCGAAATGGAACAGCAGGTTTGTGTTCCGTACGAAATTCAGCAATTCATCTTTGTGATTCATCATGCTCACTCTATTCCTTTCGTGTAGTTTCGATAAAATTATGGTGGAAGATACCCGGTTATTGGAAATTAGATGGTGTTTCTTCCCACTTGCCATTGGCAGTATGTCGCATGTTGACGAAATGTACATTTCTTTGCGGATAACGATTTTTGAACGACTGCTTATGAAACCCGAAGTGAATCAAAATATGGTTGTTTTGAGATAACCAAACCATCTGTTAGCCAGTCCAGTCTGCATGGCAATATAACCGATCGTATTGGCAGGTTGACTCCCGGCCTGATTGTGACAATCTTTTGCCGAGCACCGTAACGTGTTCGCTCGCGCTAAATTGTAAGATGGCAGATACCGGAAGCTCCGGGATTCTTCGTTTTAGTTCGTGGTTCCAGTAACCTAATTGGCATATTGATATATAGAAGAGAGTAAATTTTCTCCGAAAGTCCGACAAACCCAGTAAAATCAACGGTTCCCGGACTTTCCAGCGGTTAATAATAAGAGCCTGTTTGGTCAGTTATAGCTGACCGAATAGAAAAGACATTTTACATAACGGTTAACTCTTATTAACTGTTGGAATCGAGTCGAAATGAGTGGAGACTGTATACCGGAGGAGACTGTATACCTGAACATTCGTTGCTATCTCTTATGATTGTGCTCAGTGTGGATCAACCAAGTGCCTTGGTGCAGCGGTCTTTCACTTGTACCCGGTCGGAGAATGGCAGATACCGAAAGCCCCGGGACACTTCGTTCCAGTCCGTGGTTCCAGTAACTTCATTGGCATATTGATATATAGAAGAGAGTAAATTTTCTTCGAAAGTCCGACAAACCCAGTAAAATCAACGGTTCCCGGACTTTCCAGCGGTTAATAATAAGAGCCTGTTTGGTCAGTTATAGCTGACCGAATAGAAAAGACATTTTACATAACAGTTAATTTTTATTTAACCGACCAAAATGACCTTTGAACCAATTTGTAAATTTTATTTCCATAATTCCTTTGCAAAAAAATGACAAAGGAGTCAGGACCATGGAGAAGACAAATTTTCAGTACATTCAGGATACACAGACCTTAATTGGGAACAGGACCAGAGAATTGCTTGACGTTGAAACAGGAGAAAAAATCACCGTAAATCAGATTACCAAGAGGGTTTATGGTTCAAAGAATTTCTGGAAATGTTATCTGATGGATTTTCTTACCATTCTCGGCATTGTGGATAGTAAACAGCTGGATGTACTCATCTACATCATTGAGAATACACATCCGGCAACTAATATTTTTCTGGGAACTTATGAACGTATTATGACCAATACCGGGGTCAGCAGGCCTACCGTCGCAAAGATCATGAAGAAGCTTCAGCAGGCTAATTTTATCCAAAAAATACAGAACGGAGCCTGGTGCGTAAACCCACAGATTTTGGTCAAAGGCGGTGATTTCAAACAACAGATTTTATTATCTTATTATCAGGATACAGGAACCGATAAGCCCAAACAGTCCGGCAAATCCAGACAAAAAGCATTGAGGAATCAGGAGACAAATTCTAAAGAGGAGGCGGGATCAGATGTGTAAACAGTTGGAATTATCATACATCGGCACAAATGGTGAAGTGAAACTTCCACTTGAAAACTGGCAGTACGCTGTGATTGCCCAGGTACTGGGACTGTCTATTCGGGAAGATGGTCCATGCACGGAAATCGGATGCTTTCCGAAGGAATTTGTCATGCAACGCGTGCAGAAAATGGGCATTTTGGTGCCATCCGCAGAAGCAAAAGTATGATCTTGACTTTCTGCGGATATTAAAAAATACATTATTTTGTTAATCTGGAATTTATGGTACGGTGAGCGAAATGACGTATTTTTTTCTATGGTGAGGAAAAATACGTATCTGAATTTCTCATGCTAAAAGCTGCGGATATCCAAAATTAAGCATTATTTTGTCTCACATTCATTACGTAATTTCTGCGGATATTAAAATTCGTATTATTTGGTTGTTTTGTTACAGGCGCAAGGTGAGTAAAGTTACAAAAAAGCCACCCGGTTTTCCAGATGGCTTTTAACTAACAGTCAGGACTTAATATAATGTGCAAACGACAGGAACCGTTTGTTTTCGATGTAGTACCCACACCTAGGTGTCATATCTCTTCCACCTCCACACCATTCAACCTGAGCCACTTTGCAAGTATTGTTCTGTGACACCACTCTTCTTTGTTGCACCAGCATAATAACACATCTCCCTCACTCAAGCAGGAGATAATATGATCAACCCCGATACTACAAAGTTTCTTCCAATACTCATCTTCAAAACGTCTCCACTCTTTTAATTTCTCAGGATGTGTGTCAGGTAGTTTCTTTACTTTATTCCAATTTGATACCATATCCCATCTCGGGTACAGCATAGGAAGTCTGCGATATGTAACAGCTCCTTCCGGCATACTATTAGATATCTGTACGCCATGAGACCCTTTATATTTCCAGTAATTGCTAGTGTACACTTTCACTTAAACACACTCTCCTTTCGTATACAGCTGCGAATGTCTCTATTGACAGAAGAGACTTCTGTAAGTTCTTTCTCTGCAGTAAAACATACAGAGCAGCCGCTAACCCAGCATCTCCACCAATACTTCCTCGCAAACTGTTCCAAGCATTTTCTTATCATTTTTTTGCTCCTTATCCTTTGTACGATGCAAGCTCCACTTCGTCCCTACATCCGGTCATATTCAGTACCTGTCGGATGACATCCTGCATATTGTACTGACTGATCAGATCGTCATCATATACCGGATTCCAGGTCATGGAAGTGACATCAAAGTAGAATCTCGTGATATCTGTATCGACATAAATCCGCTTGACTTTCCAGTTTTTCGGATGCTCGTAATAACGGACGCTTTTGACCTTGCAGGTTGCCCCGTTTCCGGTCACTTCTGCCGGTTTGCATAAATCCAGACATTTGTTGGCTACCAGAATGGTTGCCAGCGTATCGGATTCTGCGTTATGGAATGCCTCTATCTGATCCGTCACCTGGAAGTGCTCCGCCAATGTCACGAGCTTCTGGTTTTTTAACTGACCGGGTTTGAACAGTGTTTTGACCAGAGCATAAATATCCATGGACATTTTGGGTTTCCATGCATAACCATAGCGCTGGTACATCTGCTGCATAAACAGATCATCAAACTTGCCATTGTTGTATCCGATCACCGGATAATTTTCGAAGAACCCGACAATCTCTCTGATTACTTCCGATTCTTTCGGCTGGGTTGCAAGAAAACGATCCGTGATACCGGTAAGCTCCACGATTTTCTGTGGAAGCTGATAGCCAGGGTTGATATACCAGCTCTGGGAACAAATCTCATCCAGTCCATACGGCGATACAGCACAAAGTCTAGCCGCTACCTGGATCGGGTGATTGATTGCCGGATTTAACCCAGTTGTCTCCAAGTCATAAACAATGGCCATCAGCTCCGTGTTTAAAAATTTACGGTACTGCGTTGCTGCGGCCATGGAAGAATATACATTTGCCATGTTTCTAACAGGGAGCTGCGATCTGGCAGCTCCCTCCTGCATCTACAGGTCTCCTTTCTTTAGCACTCTCCGCTTTTTACAAATGTTTCATCTGCGATCGGAATATGATAGTAATCCATGTATGCGCGTACCTTCGGCTGGATTGCCATCAGTTCATCGGTCAGCTTGTTCTGGGAATAGATACTGCGCAGAATAGAACGTCCTGCTTCAATTTTCAGCAGATCACTGACTCGATTCTCCTCACGATGTTTGAACAGTGCAACCGGAACACGCACGTCTTCCGGTTTTCCCATATTCTGAGTCTGTTGGCCATTATTCTGCGGCTGCGGTGTCGGACGATTCTGCTGCGGGCCATTCTGTCCGCTTGAACGTGCCGTGTCTGCATTCTGCTGCGGAGCACGATTACCGGAACCCTGACCCGGAGCATTGGACTGTGTCTGGTTCTGGTTGCGTGTTCCCGGCATTACCGGATTACTTCCGGGCGCAGTCTGCTGTCCTGCCGACGGATGGTTCTGCTGCGGCTGTCCCTGCCCCTGCTGGACACCCTGTCCATTCGGACGGCTCGTGCCTGCATTCTGCTGCGGAGTACGGTTGCCAGGGTTCTGCGCAGGCGTATTGCACTGTGGCTGGTTCTGATTGTACGTTCCCGGCATTACCGGATTGCTGCCAGGCTTCTGCTGTCCCTGACGATTCTGCTGCTGATTTACAGCAGAAGGACGGCCCTGCTGCGGAGGCACATTCTGTCCATTCTGACGGGATGTACCTGCATTTTGCTGAGTCCGGTTATTTCCGCCAGCAGCCTGATTTGCCTGGTTCTGACCCTGGGTAACATTTGATGTATTCTGAGTCTGTGCTTCAGATGCTCCGGTCCGTACGATATACAAACTCTCGTCCACTTCTTTGTTAAAATAAGCACTGAGTGCCATATATCCTGCATGTTCCTGCGCGGTTGCGATGTCAGCATCCGCCGCGAAACGACAGATGCGTGCGCCCTTCTTATCGCTCACCACGCATTTCATGGCAAAGAGGCTGCCAACCGGAGCTGCTGGCTCATAATCAACGAATACCTCCATTTTTCTTGCCTGCGCTTCCAGTTCCATAAATTCCTTTTTCATTTTGTGTACCATGACACTGTCTCCTTTCTTGAAAAAGGAGCCTTAACTGCTTTTTTTCTCGGCTCCTTGTAAATATTTTCAAGTGAATTATGGAAGGAGATGTCACGAAAAACGGTAGAGCTTTTTACATGGAGTCAGATGACTCCACAATGGAGGATATATAACAAAAAGCAGGGTTTCCCCTGCTTTTCGTAAGACATATTTCATCAGCCAAAATCTCTCATCACCGGTTTCTTCTGGCAGATGTTGTATAATTCCTTGCTGTTTAAAACACTGGCGGATAACCGCAGATCACAGTTTCGGAATTCTCCCATCATCATGTCATAGATCTTACACGGATATCCTTTTTTTGCAATGTGCGGTTTCAGCATATTTTGCAGTTCACCGCCAAACATGGATTTCTTTGCAAAGATCAGAATGGTTTTGGTACGCTGGTGAAGTTCGGAAACCCCGTCCAGTTTTAATTTTTTCGTACCGTCATCTTCCACCATGATACTTCCCGTAATCCGAACGACCGTGTCATCCGCAAGGCTTTCACCTACAGCTGCAAATTCTTTGGTGAAGCAGCAGACATTGATTGAACCGGAACAGTCTTCCAGTGTAAAGAATGACATTGGGGCTCCGTCTGCCTTACGGTAGCGGATCCGATAATCGCTGATCATGCCTGTTACTGATAATTTTTCTCTCCTTCCTGCCGTTAAGGCATCAATAATCGGAACGGCGCCACACTTTTCCGGTTCCGGATAAAGTTCCATCGGATTCATACTGACAAATACACTCAGGCGGTCGCGTTCTTTTTTCAGTCGTTCCATGCCGTCTTCGCAGATATCCGTGTCCGGAACCAGTTCTTTTAATTTGGCCTTGCTTTCCTTAATTTTTGCCTCATACGAAGCAATTTTTTTTGGGTCATACTGTTTTTCCAGACGTTTTCTCTGGTCTTTGATTTTTTTCATGACCGTGAGATATTCCGGAATCATCGCCGTAATGGCAGCTCTGTTTGTACAGAATGAATCGAAAGCTCCGGCATCCGTAAAATTGGTCAGGATTGTTTTTCCGGCGTCCGTCCGAAGGATGAAATCCTGTATGGACTTAAATGCACCGCCTTTTGCACGCACCTGTTCCACTCCGTCAACCGATTTGCCGAGCCCCTTAATGCTTCCGAGTCCGAACACAATATTTCCATCATGCAGGGAAAATCCCTGTTCTGACAGATTGATATCCGGTGCTTTGATACCGATCCCCATTGTCTTTAAATCGCGGATCAGACCCGGGAGTTTATCAAAATCTGTATTATTCATAACGGACTTCATATATTCTCTCGGGTAGTAATATTTTAACCAGGCCGTCTGGTATGCCACCACGGCGTAGCACGCCGCGTGACTTTTGTTAAATGCATATTTGGCAAAGTCCGTCATCTCATCAAACAGTTCATTTGCCGCTGTCACGGAGATGTTATTCGCCACGCATCCGGCGATATTGCGTTCCGGATCTCCGTTTAAGAAGGATGAACGCTCTGCACGGAGGACCGAATCTTTTTTCTTACTCATGGCACGGCGTACAAGATCCGCCTGTCCAAGTGAATAACCGGCCAGGGAACGGAAAATCTCCTGCACCTGTTCCTGATAGGTTATGGAACCGTAAGTGCTCTTTAAAATTGGTTCCAATTCCGGCGTCAGATAACTGACCTGTTTTCTCCCGTTTTTGACCGCAATTACATCCGGTAAAAACTGCAAAGGTCCCGGACGGAACATGGCCACAAGAAGAATCAGGTCAAAGATACTGTCCGGACCAAACTGCTGCAGCATTTGTTTCATACCGTTTGACTCCAACTGGAATACGGAATTCGTCATTCCGGGGGCGATGATTCTGGAAAACACATTCGGATCATCATAGGAAATACGGTCCATATCAACCAGTTTTCCGGAAGTCTTAAAGATTTCGCGCAGCGTCTCGGTAATGACGGTCAGGTTGTTCAGGCCCAGGAAATCCATTTTGAGAAGTCCTATCTCCTCTGCCTGTGTCATATCACACTGTGTCATCATGATGTCATTCTTTCGGTTGTAGACCAGTGGAACATAATCTTCAACCGGTTTCCCGTCCGTGATGATGACGCCAGCCGCATGTTGTCCGATCTGCGTCATGCATCCTTCAATCAGAATGGCATAACGGATAATCTCGTGAGCAACTTTATCGGAATCAAACGCCTGATACAACTCCGTTTCAATTTTCTTAAGGTTCATGTGCAGTTCGTCATCGGACAGTTCCACTGCTTTTTTTGAAACTGTATTGACGACGCCAAGGAACGCCGTGGAATCCCCGTTTTTCTGGATACCGTATGCACGGCCAGCTGTCTGGATCGCCGCTTTACCGGTCTGTTTTCCGCGCGTCATAATACCGGCTACAGATTTCTCACCGTATTTATGCTTGACATAACGGATAACATAAGGACGGATATTCGTTTCGATGTCGCAGTCTATATCTGGCATGGTTACTCGTTCCGGATTTAAGAATCTCTCAAACAAGAGCCCGTATTTTAACGGATCGATGTTGGTGATTCCAACCAGGTAACACACCAGGCTTCCCGCCGCGGAACCACGGCCTGGGCCGACTGTTTCTCCAGGCAGATTTGCTGTATAGCGTTCAATCGCTTCGATATCAAAACTTAAAGCAAGTTTTTCCTGTTCCGGATCGGACATATCCAGCTTCCCAGCTGCTCTTGCATAGCGTAGGAAATCTTCAACGATACAGTGATAATCTGCATAGCCCATGGAACAGATTACATCCAGCTCATGTTCCAGACGCTCATAGCCTTCCTTTTCATCTGGAAACCCATTCGGGTATTTTTTCGGAATCCCCTCATAGGCCATACGACGTAGGTATTCTTCCGGTGTGGAACCATCCGGTGTTTTAAAAGATGGATAATGCTTTTCTTTCGGCAATGCAACATGACACTGAGATGTGATCCGCCCGATATTTTCAAATGCCTCGTTCACTTTTGCTTTTGGAATAATCTTACCAACCCATTCTTTCAATTCTTCATCGGTTTTCAGATACATCTCGTAATCTGACGCGCTCGGGGTTTCCCAGTCTTTTAGAAATCTGGTGGTACGGATAATGGATCGTGCCAGGACATCATCTCCGGAGGATGTCGGAATATGAGCATCATTCGCCAGAACGGACGGGATGCCAAGCTCGTCAGAAAGCGCTGCCAGTCTCGGCATGATTTCTGTTTCTGTCTGGAATCCGTGGTACTGCAGTTCCACATAAAAATCGTCTGATCCAAACGTTTCACGATACCATTCTGCTTCCCTGCGTACAAAGTCGTCAATCTTTTCATTCGGGATTCGATGGCTGTTTGCTTCATCAATCTTATCCTGGAGAGCCTGCCATTTGGCAATTTCTTTTTCCGACTGTTTCACAACCGGTGCCAGGCGGCTTTTTTCTCCAGTCAACGCCTCTTTTTTGCTCGTTTCAAGCGCAAGTTTTTTTGCAGCCTCTTTTTTGGCTTCCACGACTTCATCATACGCAGCCTGTGCTGCTGCTCGTTTGGCACTCCCTTCTGCTGCTGCGTAAATCTTTTTTTCAAGAGCTGCTGTCGGTTTCCCCGATTGTTTTTTATACGCAGTAATTCGCTTGGCGCTTTCCTGTAATGTCTTTTCAATCCAGTCCAGACGGGTGCGGTTGTGAAGATAGCCAGGTGACGTCGGGGTCTCCAATCCGGACTGCGACGTCTTCAGCTTTTCGACTTTCTTCGCAATCTCATCATTCATACTGTAAAGAGATGCCAGTACACCGGAGACGCAGGCGGATGTTGCAACGACATGACCGTGACCCGGGGCGCCCGGCCCAAAGTATTTACGCAGGATGTCTTTGTTCATACGCGCAAATCCCTGGGAATCCATGCGCTCATTACTTTCGCTGACTGCTTTGATCAGCGCTTTAAATCCGTACTCATAGTCTTTGGCCATCAGGATCAGGTGCATACGTTTTTCCTCTGTGCCCTCTCCCGGTTTTGCATCCTCCTGCACATAAGCTTCCACACCAAAAATAGCATTGATGTCATATTTTGCGCACTCTTCAGCAAAGCGGAGGTACCCGGTCATCACACCATGATCCGTCAGGGCGACCGCCGGTGCACCAAGTTCCGCGGCACGTTTGACCAGCGTTTCTACCGTCATGACGGAATCGCGATTGGACTCATCCGTATGACAATGCAGGAAACCATATTTTACTTTTCTTTCTTCGTTCATAACTTGTCTTACTCCTCCCTCAAATTTCTTTCACAGGTTCGTGTAAATTATGGAAGAAGATAGTAAAAAGCTGGACGACAAAAAACCGCCCTGTGGCCAGGACGGTTTCTGAAAGGTTACAAAATAGCTGTTGCGAGGGCGCGCAGTTCGGTTTCGCCTTTGGTGTTGAAAACAAACGCGAGATTCCCCGTGTGATATTTTTTCGCTACGGTTTCCCGTAATTTCCTGTTCGCGCTCTGTGCTTCCAGAAAAGTCTTCAGTTCAAAGTAATTCATCCGGTAAGGATCCGGCCGCTGTGCCATCATATTTGCACGGTCCGTATGCTCTTCCTCCAACCGGACGGTTCGCATGTCGCCACTGCGACGATTTTCCTGAATGAATTTTGCCGGTTTGGCCTGTGACATTTCTTTCATATTCTCAATGTCCGGGCGTTCCTTCGGAATCGGCGCTGGCGGAGAGAGATGCTCTACTTTTGGAATATTACCACCGATCATAGACATGACCATGCCTTCCAATTCCTTCCCGGCATTTTCCAACACGATGACGAGCTGGTTCCCGTCCCGGAATACTTTCATACTTTCATAATTCATACTACTGTCTCCTTTCTCTAATCCCAACCGTCCACAACCGTTGTGAGCCTCCCCACAATCTGTTCGAACATATTCGCGGGATTTTTCACTTCCACATAATATTCTTCCCCGTACATCCGATGGAATGTTTCTTTTTTAGTCGTGCCGATACCAAATCCTATTACGTCGATATCTGCCAATCTTGCTTCCATAACAGCGGTTGTGTTTTCTCTGATTCCCATTTCCACACTGTCGTAAAAAGAAGGCAGGCCGTCAGACAGCACAAACAGGAGTTTATGTCGTTCCGGGCGTTCTTCCAGAAGTTTTGCGGCGTAGCGGATGCTGTAAGAATCAAAATTGCATCCATCTGCTTTAAAACTCACCAGGCGATGCCGTTCGGTTTCCGTATTGTCCCAGCGGATGTAATGGGTCTGTATTGGTTTCCTGCCTTCCACATGGAAGCTGAAAAAATAAAACGGAATATCGAGTTCGGCAAAAATTTCAGCCAGCGCAACAACCGTATACAGTTCTCTGGTTAATTTTTCCCCAGCCATACTGCCTGAATGATCGCCGATCACGGTGACGCACATATCCGCTTTATGTCCTTGCGCCCGGCGTTTCTGAAACATTTTTGAGCTCAGCCTGCCGGAAGCAAAACGGTTCATGTCAGCACGTCCGCTCTCACAGTGTATTTTACGAACCCTGTCAGAAAGAAAAATTTCCCGTAGTTCTGACACGGTTCCGGCGATTCCACCCTGCATCGTGTGCAGAATTTTGTCATAACGCTGTACATGCTTTGGACTAGGCTCTGAAGCATATCTGTTTATTGCCTGAATATGCCGATATTCCGATTTGTTATTCAGTTCTTCGAACTGGTCGAAGTCGCGGTAATACTGTTTTTTGTCCGTTGCATTTGTTTCAGGTTCATGCATATATGAACGAATACCTTCCAGGATATTTTCTCGGTCTTTTTCCAAAAGTTCCGGCATTTCCGGTATCTCCTGGTTCCAGATAGAATCCTGTTCTGGCGTCTGACCATTGTTGTCCGCATGCGCTGCGCTACTCTGCCCTGTCTGGACCGCGCTATCATCCGGATGGTTGTCGCCATTATTTTTACTCTTTGCAGACGCATCCGTTACCGGACGCTCATGATTTGACTGGCTCTGGCCCTGTTCCGCTTCCAGACGTTTCATGGTTTGCGTACGTCTGTTCTGTGTTGGTGTGCTGTCATTGCAGGTTCCACGGCTCCCGGTTCCGGAAGCCTCCCGGTCGGCGCCACTTTTCCCGCGCTTTTCCATTGTTTGAGCAATCTGCGACTCCATCTCTTCTTTCTTTTTCTCGGAATATCCGGCCCACAACCTTGCACATTCCGCATAAATCGGAAATACGGCGTCAATTCGTTTCTTTGGATCCATTTCATTGATTGCATCATAAAATGGTCTGGCGATCTTTAAAAAAATACCGCGGGCTGACTGGAAGGAAAAATTACCTTTCAGAATGCCGAGATCCCCAAACTGGATTAGCGCATTGATCACTTCCTCGATTGGATAGCGGCAGCCTTTCTGAAAGTCACCGGACAGTTCGTAAATTTTGCGGATCGTATAACCCAGTGCCGCAAGCGGTGTGCCACCGATGACTCTGGACGCCATATTTTCAATGGCTGGATCTTCTACCAGGTTCACAAAAATACAGTACATCCGGATATCCAGTTCTGTCTTCAACAGTTTTGTCCTGGAAAGTGTGCTGATGGAGCGCTGCATGTAACTGAAATTTGTGAATACCTGATGCAGCGCCTCATGCACACATACTCCATAACGCAGCGTCGCCGCTTCTTTTTCATCAATCATCTGGAACAGCGGATGTTTTCTGGCTACATATACCGTATTCCCGGCTTTTGTGTAGCCAAGCTTGCCGTCCTCCGCTTCCAGTACGTGCATCTCCCTTCCAACGATACCGGTCACAATTCCGGAGTACATATTTTTCTCCGCTTCCCAGCGGACTGTTTCTTTATCCATGTGATTTCCTCTTTCCGTATAAGATTGTTCGCATACTGCGATCAAGTGGTTTTTGTATAATTAACCATAGCCTGAAACATTCCGGCCATATACTTATCCGCAACGCGCTTATTCTTCACAGCCAGTGCGCCATAAAGGCTGTCAATAACTGCTTCCCGCGGTTCCACACCCTCTTCTATAGCGTTCAGTGCGTCAATGCACTGCCGGATGGAAACCTCACGCAGCAGCTTCCGTTCCTGGTCCGTTTCTTTCAGGGATTTTCGCAACTTTTTATACTGCCCATACACGTAACGGATATCATCCGTGGAGTATCCTCGTTTTCTAAGGGATTCCATCATGTCCTTGTCTCCCATTTCCCCGACGAGGTATTTGGACGTAAAACGCTGAGAACAAGCAGAGTTTAAGGAAGTGGTTCCCTCTGTCTCCAGGTTCATGGTTCCGATGATCACCGTCAATGGATGTCTCACGATCCGTTCGTAACCATTCCGTTTAATGATATACGGATATTCCATCGCCTGATTCAGAACGGATGTGAAGATGTTGGCTCTGGCCAGATTGATCTCCTCCAGAAGCAGAATGCCTCCGTTTGCAAAACCCTCCAGGAACGCTGTTTCCACGAATGAGAGCTTGCCTTCTACGATCTTATTTTTTCCCTCGAATTCGTCTTCCTCGGAATCCTCGTTAAAGGTTACCTCATAGATCGGCATGCCTGTTGATGCGGAAATGGCATTGGCAAGTGCTGTTTTTCCGGTACCCGGATCGCCATAAAAGAGCATATTTACATAGTCGGAACGGATCATTAACGGGTCTGTGACTCCACATTGCAGGTTAGTCACCATGTTTTTGCCGATACGCAGGTCGATTTTTTTCATAACCTTGTAGAAGGTGTCCGTCGGTGTGAAATCATCCAGGAATGACACGGGACGGATGCGGTCTTTCTGCTCATCCTTCCACTCATAATCCACATGATGCTCCATATTACGGAAGCTTTTCATGTTGTCATTCTGTTTCTTGACTGCTTTTTTAGGCTCTTCTTTTTGTGCGATGCCCCGGAACAGCCTGCATGGTTCTGCGTTTTTCTCCATCGAAAACTGATTTGACATATCGTTTAACAAACGGCTGCGATATGCCAATAACAATTCCTCCTCGGTCAGAGTTCCCTTGGTTTGATAGACGCTTTTTGCTGGTTTTGCGAAGTCGTATAAAAACGAGTCGCAGAAATGATAGATACCAGTGGTAAGTTTGTCATAATCCACATTTGCATCTTGCATTGCAGCTATCACATCCATATAACTTTTGCGGATAACCGGCACTGTCAGAATCGCCAAGACAGCCAGGGCTGCGGTAGCGTATATCGTATCTGATGCTTTGTCATAGACCTGCGGATACTCTCCATCCATTTCCGCATAGCACCACACCGTGTTTCCTCCCTTATCCCGAAATTCCAGGTAAACACGGTCAGAACTGCCAGCGCAGGAGAGCTGTCCGTCTTTTACATAATCGAACAGAACGGCCACATTGCTAAGCGTGACATTATAGTCCTCTACATGGTTTGACGCCGCAACACTCCGCTTATGTGTATCACAAAGCCCGGTACGGAATTTGGTTTCTCCGGTGTAATGTCCGGGGATTGTTTCGAATGCGATTTGAGGACGCACCAGTAATTCAGTTATACTTTTTTCCATAGTTTTTTCCTTTCGTATCTCAAATTTCTGTTATAGGTTCAAACCAATTATGGGATGAGATGTATATGAAAAATCCGCCCATCAGGGCGGACTTCGTGGAATAAGAGTATATGAGAGGATCTTCCATTCCAAAGGGACGGTGCTACGCTTCTGCACGTGTGAACCACTCGAAAACTCTTTTTAAAGTTCCATCTGCTTTGGTCATTGCACTCAATCCAATGAATAAGTGCCAGCTTTGCGGCTCCACTAAGATCGCCCCGATTGTCGCGTAATACATCGGTTTTTTATCATGGTGCTCAATAGCGATCTGGACCGTGTTAATATAATGATACTGTGGGCTCTGACCCACTCTCAAATATTGAACCATTGTGTCCACATAGTTACCGACATCTTGTAAGGTCCAGTCTTCCCGGTATTGAAATGTAAGGTAAATACTATACATGATCCGAATGATACAGATTAACAGATCGCGGTCTTCGTATCCGTTGCAGGCGCAGCGGAGAAAATTCATGTCCAGCACCAGCATTCTTTCCAATTCAGAAAAATCCTCAATATATTTTCTCTGCATATAGTGTCCTCCTTTTGTCGCAACATTGCACAAACGAATTTTTCGTTATTGTACGTTGCACTCCGATTCTTCCAAAACAATATCTGTATCTGGCACCGTAACAGTCGCTTCTGTTTCTGTAATTCGTGTTTTGTCAGATGCAGGCCCTGCCGGTTTTGTCGGCTCTGCCTGATCTACCTGATCTGCCTGATCCATCATCTCTTCTTCTTTCGTTTCTGAATGTTCCGAGGTTGTTTTTTCGGTTTCGTTTGCGATTCCTGGCATCGATTCAGTCTCTGATGTCGTTTCATCCGGTGTTTTTATCGAAGGTTGCAGTTCTGGACTGTATTCATTCGAAGACCATGTTTCCTGCGTTTGTGCCTCCCACGTTTCTATTTCCGTTTTACTCTGTTCGACTTTTTTCTCAACGGTTCTTTTCCCATATTCTTTTTTGTATATTGCATCGGAAATTTCCTTTACGCGTCCTGATACCTGATACTTAATCGAATCATACAGAAATTCATGTAGGATAGAAACGTTATCTGCCAATGATTCCGGGAACACGTAATCCCCGCCAATGTTTTTACAGGAATATTGAGTCGGAAATCCCTGCGTTTCTGCAATATGCAGTTTCATAATATTCTTTGCGGCTGCAAGAAGATCATCCATATCAATGGAAGAAGCTGTCTGCGGAAAGACTGTTTCAATAATGTTGTTAAGCGTGGCGAAGTCCGCATGTTTTGCTTTTTCCAATACCAGTTGCAACACTTTCTGCTGGCGTTCCGTTCTTTTAAAATCATTATCCATTAAACGCAACCTACAATATGCCACAGCCTGTACACCATCCAGATGCTGCATCCCCGGCGCTTTTAGCTGATAAGAACCTATACCGGTTGATTTTACGGTTTCTGTAATGAAGGCATTGATGTAGCGGAATTCGCTTTTGGTAACTTCGAGATCTACTCCACCGAGGATATTAATGGCATCCGCCACACTTTTCCATGTCACGGCTACATAATCATCGATTTCCACATCCAGATTTTCATTCAGCATTTGTACAGCCTGTTTTGGCCCACCGGTTGCGTAAGCAGCATTGGCTTTACGGTACTTGCCATTCCCGATATTCATGCAGGTATCACGATATACGCTGACCATTTTAATGGCACCGGTCTTTCCATTCATGTCAAACAGGATGATTACATCCGAATTTCCATTTTTTAAATTTTCAGGGTTTCTGGAGTCTAATCCGAACCCGGCAATGGTCCAGTGATCGCGCAGTTTCATAGTTTCTTCTTTTGCGATATTTTCGTTTACCATTTCCTTTACTTCTTGTTTATCTACCGTCTGTATCATTGCCATGGCATGATCTGCTTTCTGTCTGGTCGTAGAAATGATTGCGGCAACGCCAATACCAATGAATGCCAACAAAGTGATTCCCAGATAAACTATCCGTCGTTTAAATTTGTCTTTCATAGTTCTCCTTTCCTACGCTGGATTTTCTCTGGAAAATTATGGGAAAAATATTTGAATTATTGGTATGGTTTCTATACAGACCCGCACATAAGGCGGGTCAGCGAAAATTAACAATAATTTCGCCATATGAAATGCAAATTTAACTTACTTTGATGCCGTTTATGCTGCAAATTCCATTCAACGGAAGCACCAGGCATCTGACGCCGTCCACCACTTTGGTTTCAATGGAAGATCCTTCTCCCAGTTTTGCGGAGACCACGGCCTCTTCCGTTTTAATTTCCAGTTTGGAAGCATTCAGAACATTTTCCGGAAGCAGTTCCTTTCCCTTTCCTACCACTTCGTCATAAATCCGATCAAACGTTTCGAGATCTGTTTCATCAGCTCCACTTTCCTCAAAAATGGAACGCAGTTCATCCTTATTCATACCGCCATTATTTTGATCTTTCTTTTCTTCCGCAATACGCGCAAGATTATCATTGACAGATTTGACAATGGCAAATTCCGGGGCTGCACCAAATGTCTTTTCTACCACGGTCTCAAACATTTGTTTCTGTTCTTCCGCAGATTCCGGCATTGTTGCCCCAAACATCGTTCTAAAAAATACCGTCTGTTTATCGATGCTTTTCTTCGTATAACATAATGCAGCGTGGATATCCGTGGAGCGATCATTGAAAGCTGGGAATAAAAATCCATGCGTCGGCATTTCCACATTCCAGGAACGCTTACGATTTTCCACGGTCTTCGCTTCTTCATTATAAGCAAGCCCCGGTTTGTCCAAAGACATCGGACAGATGCTGCAGAGCAGGTACCGGAACACTTCGTCGGACGCATCATTCAGTGTAGCGTTGTCAGAGGTTTTTCCCGGAATGTCGTAACTCCCGTATGCGAGAATAATCGCATAGTTCCCAACGATATCATAGGTATCAATGATGTTCTGGAAAAATTCTTCGACCAGTTCATCATCCTTCAGCTCGCTTTTTCGCAGTCGCATCATAAACTCCTGCTCACCATCCTCTTTTTCTGCGGCCAGTGGTATATCTAAGTTATGTACATTTTTGCCGATTTTTCCAGACAAAGTCTTTTTAAAGATTTCATAATATTTAAAGACCTCCTCTTCCGGAAGGGAAAGAAATGTATCACCAAATGATGACAGAATTTCTTTTTCTCCATTGACGCAGCATCCGCGGATGCGGCTGATATTGCATTCCTGGGGTGACATTGTTTTTTTAATTTCCGTGATCTCCCGTTTAAACATACGAAAAGCCTCCATTCATTTTTTTGTTCAGGGAAATTATGGAGAGAAAAAGAATGTTTTTGGTTTTGAGATAGAAAAAAAGAGATCTCCACGAGATCTCTTTTGTGTAACGAAGAATGTAGTATGCAAAAATAAGAGCATCATCTGTTACCGCCTTGATATCTGCCGTTTCCAGACGATTGGAATAATGTGATTTTTCTATCCTAATTCTTCCTCTGCTATCGCTCCATATCTTCAACTTCCATTTTTTGTTCCTGTCTCCATACGGCGTCCATTTCCGGCTGCCATTCCGTGAAAGATTCTTCTTCCCTTTCCCAATCATCCAGATCCCGTACCATGTTCGTTCCGGGGTCATATTCTACATCCAGATCGTCCGGTTCCCGTTTCTGCGTGACATCCATTTCCGGCTGCCATTCCATATCTGCTCCGGTCTCGCGTTGTATATCTTGTGCAAACATCTGAATGCAGTCGTTACAGATCCACTCCTGAATCTGAGTCAGCCCAAGTCCCTTTGCCATGCTTTCCAGATTTCCGTATATCCGGTCGCCGTATGCAATGGAACAATTTCCCACCCGCCCATCATAAGAATCATTAATCAGTGTAATGCTCTGATGTTCAAGCATCGGATGACTGAAACTGCGATAATCGTTTGCGGTTAATTCCTGTGCGGACTTCCGATCCACTTCCATTTCCTTGCCGTTTTCCAGAATGGTTTTTGTATTGTGTACCTGCATCATATCGGTTGTATCCAGATAACGGCATACGCGATGGCAGGCGTCTCTTGCAATATAACAGACTATCTGATCCGGCTGCAGATAATCACCCAGGATTTTGGGAGTTCCCTGTGTGCGGCAAACAACGGTTCCCTGCATGTTCTTGTATTCTTCCAGGGCTGCTATCCGCAATAGCTGAATAAAACCTTTTGCGTTCATGGAAATCGGAGTTGCCGTATATTCAAGTTGCGCTTCCTCATCCTTACCATGTCCCTGTGTCGGTACGATTAAACCACGCGTCGCAATGGCTGACAGGTCACCTCCATCCATGGAAAGGCCGGTTCGATGAGCCCAGAGCTGTTGTGCGTTATTCCTGGTTTCCAGAAACATCTGTTCAATTTGCTTCCCGGTTTCATACGGGATTTGTCGTTCTAATTGTGCACACTCCTTTTCAAACTGCTGACGGATTTGTCGTTCTTCCGCATTTTGGCATAAAGTATCCGGGATATGATACCATCCATCCCTCGAAGGAACCATCAGATGTTCGCCGGTCATACGTGAGGCATGTGTCAATGTTCCATCCTTGTCCTTGATATAAGGATAGCCACTTCCGTACAACTCCTTCCACTGTTGCTGCAGATCCTGCTGCTGCTGTTCTATTTTTCGGTGCATAGCTTCGCGTATCGGTGCTGTCAGGTACGAATCAGCAAATGGGAGTCTGATACGATCAATGTTTTGTCCTTGTCTTTCCAGGGACTGTATGTGATGCATGCGGTCCATCAGATCGTTTGATAATGCGACCGTGTTATACTGATATTTTTCCAAAAGTTCACGATTTTTAAATTCCAACATAGCCCGTTTCCTCCTTGCTTTTGCAATTATGGGAACGGATTTCATCTGTTTCGGACAAAAAAATAACGACGGGTTCGTCGTTGTTTCTGTTGGAACAATATACAGATTGATCGTATAAAATTGTATCGAAAGACCTTTCAAAGTTATCTGTCTTTTTTTTTGGCTGATTGTGGATAACCTTGTTTTAGTCCATTATTTTACAACGCTATTGCAATAATCAGACGATTCTTTGGATTACAACACGTAAAAAATCGTCCAGGTTTTATATGTTTCGTTTAAAAAAGAGGAGAAAATCAGCATAAATGAATGAAATGTCCATAAAAAACACCTCATTGTGGGGCAAACATGCACTTTTGTCTTATACATCCGGGAAACACATGGCAAACCGGATGTCCACAGTGGACGGATCTTTCTTCACCATGTTCACCTCACCGCCGATGTAGCGGGCGGGCTGCTGGATACTCAAGAGTATCTCTTCTGGCAATGCTAATTTTCTCATAAAACCTTATTTTACCTACATTTCTCATGTTTTTTGCGATGTATTCATCGCTGTTTTTGGTTCCTTTTAGTTCTTTTTTCTGATTTTCTCCGTAAGCGAAAAAACACAAATTCTTGTCAAGTGTTTTTTTGTCACGGACAGTTTACATAATATTTTTCGCTCTTACGACAAAAAAAGTTTTTTCTGAAATACGCACAATTCGGATTTTCCATCATTTTACGGATAAATCCGCTCTAAATGTAAAGATCAGACCGCATTATTATACGGTATTTCTCGCGTTTCCGCAACAGATTCTTTCCGGGAAGCGATTTTTCGAGCTCCTATCGTCGAACTTTTTATCAAGTTTTCCGAATATTTATCAAATCCGGGAATCTCAAAAATCAGGGTTTCCGTGAACCTCACATGACTAAAGTCACATACTTCTCAACCGTTTTAAACGGCAAGACCGGATACCGGCGGATACGCCTGAAACTTAGAACTGCGCAGATATGCGCATCCTCCATGCCGGGTACGGCTGGGTTCCACATAACAGGTAGTCCTCCGGATATCTGCCTGTGTTTATGCAGCTTTCAAACATCCATACTCATTCTGAAGGATGAGCAGGTCAGCATAAACGCATGAGGTTCTGCGCTTCACCGCAGGTACTTTTGCCTCCAGTGAAGACCTTTCCGTTTCCGGTAAGGTTTTTATGATTTCCCGAATCCAGTATCTCGCTCCGATATTGTAGGATGCTGACAGATCACAGTTATACTGTTTTCCAGATTGGAAAACACACAGGCTGTGGTTCTTCGGATCTCGGCTGACCGGTCCGCTTCCATCATACGCCAGACGGCTGGTATTCCATGCGCAGACACGGGACACACGGATCCCATACCGGTGTGCTTTGTGTTCGCACATAGTCTGGATCTCCCGTTTTTTCCAAAGATGCAGTTTCTGTCGTTTCTTTCCTGAAATCTTTCCCTTCATTTCCAGGTACTCAAACACGATCACATCCGCATGATTCTCATGAGCATATTCTGCGATCGAACGGCCAGTCTTTCTGGCAAGTTCCGTATTCAGACGTTTCGCATACGCCCATCGGCTTCCGATCTGCCTGGAACCGTGTTCCTTCTGGAATCTCCGGATCCTTCCGAGTACATGGGACAGCCGGTCTTTTTCACTGGGGAAATTAATAAATTTCCGGTCCAGAACAGTTCCGTCTGACCGCATGATACTACAGACTGCATCCGTATTGATTCCAAGATCCACACTGCAGATGAGCTGATCCTTTACAGGTGTTTTTGATAATGTAACTTCTTCCGTATAAGAAAAGCGGAGAAAATATTTCTGATGTCGTTTTAGAAAGATCGATAGTATCCATTTTATATGTCCTCTTCCCGATAGTCATGATAACTAATGGTACACCGGAGCAGAGCATTCATTTGCACACTATCTCCCACACCATCTTGCGCACTATAATAAAAGTTATTTTCTCAGATAGCAAGATTTAACGTATCAGATAGCTTTGCTATCCTTCTCAGGATGGAATCCTGAGAGCCAGAGCTGTAGAGTTCCCATGGAACAATACGTGCAGTTTACGGTGCTTGGCGGTCGCCATTCCGTTTTAGAACGGCTGCTTTCCGAAGCAAGACGGTCGGTATCACAGACTGCAATACTCATCAATAGCAAGGGTTAAAGCCAGGCATAAATGCCTCTATTGACAAGTGTTGCAGTCTATGAGGTTAGGCAATCAAGCAGAACAAAGGATTGTTCTGCGCCGGCTGTTACAAAACAGATTATGGCTGCTTGCGGGCATAATGTGGCCGTTGGTATCCGTAATATGCAATACGTTTAGAATATCCTCAACACCCGTCTCGGAAAGTAAAAATGGGAGCTGCTAATGGCAACTCCCCTCTCTTTTTAACTAAGCTCGTCCGTCTTAAAAACATTGTAGCCTTCATAGTAATAGCTTGCATCAATACCTTTCATGTACACTGTACGGTCATCAATCATATCTGTAAGTGCATTTTTTAAAAGGAATTTGATTTCAATATCCTTAATCGGACTTCTTTCCATAGCCAAAAGATAATCTTCTTTATCCACCTGGCTCCAATCCACAACTTGTCCAATTTCTTTTTTCAGCATTGCATCTAACCAGATGCGGGTACTTCTTCCGTTTCCCTCTCGAAACGGATGCGCTACATTCATTTCCACATATTTTTCGATAATTTCATCGAAATTACTTTGTGGCATATGGTCTATATTTTCGAGAGCTGTTTGTAAATACATTAATGGAGCGAATCGAAAATTTCCTTTTGCTATATTGACAGTTCGGAGCTGTCCGGCAAAATCATAAATATCATCAAACAAATATTTATGAATCTTTGCAAGTCCCGCAAAGGTCCCCACTTCAAATGTATCAAGTAATCCCTTTTCAAAGAGTTCAGCAGCTTTCTTTTTACTGAGTTTTTCTTCCAATCTGGCTAATTCTGCGGAATCTCGAATTCCCAATTTGTTCGCTAATGCCATTCTGAATCCCTCCTACTTTGTGATTGTGCCAAGTCGCTGGCGCGACGGCCAGCCCCAGATACAATTATTTCACCACTTTCAAAAAAAGTAGCAGTTTTTGAATATATGTTGTATTGTTGAGATACCCCTACCTTAACATAAACATACACAAAAACTGCTATGCTTACTTTATCATGGATTTTTAATCTCAACAACTACATATCTTATTTTTTTATTCGTCCGCCACCTTTTTTAATGTTGACATTGCTTTTATCACATTTCAAAGGAGATTTATCATGGACAAATATTTGGATTCTTACAGGGAAATGATTTCCCTTCGCGGTCTTACTGACCATACCAAAAAAACTACTGCACCTATATCCGGGCTTATCTGCATTATCTGACTGACATCCTTCACAAATCACCTGAAGATGTTTCATGGGAAGAGCTGCGTGATTACATCCGTTGGCTTCAGAAATCAAGAGCCCTCTCTGACCGCACTGTCAACTGTGCCATCTCACAACTGCGCTTTTTTACACTGTATGTTCTTCATAAACAATGGGATGATACACAGCTTCCCATGCGTAAATTTGATGAATATCTTCCTTACGTTCCCTCCAGACAGGAAACATGGCAGTTTATTTCCACCATGCCTGATCTAAAGCAGAAAACCATGGTTACTGTCATGTATTCCTCAGGACTTCGCATCGGTGAGGTATGCCGGCTTCGTTATAAGGATGTCGACCGCAAAAATATGAGGCTTTACATCCCCCACACCAAAAACCGTTCTGCCCGGTATGCCATCCTTTCCAAAGCAGCTCTCGACCTGCTGACTCAGTACTGGTTTGAATGTGGCAGGCCCAGGGGCTATCTTTTTCCAAAGCAGTATGGCGGAGACAGACCTATTGACGCTTTTTTCCTTTCAAGGCATATCCATGCACATGAGGACAGACTGGGATGGGAACGCAGGATTACCTGTCATTCTTTCCGTCACGCTTTTGGCACTCCCCTTTATGAGGATGGGGTTGACCTGCTTACCATAAAGGCTCTTATGGGACATAAGTCTCTGACCTCCACTGCTGTCTATGTGCACCTTGCTGCCAATGGAACTTCCTCTGCGGTCAGCCCTTTTGACCGCCTGGCTGGTGTTTTCCATGAATAGATTCAAGATCCGGCAGATATTTGATCTTTCCTATGAAGCTTATTCTGCAGAAAACCATTACCGGTCAGACATACAGCGGAAAGCTGCACTTGCCATCTTAAACTGCAAATCCGGGAAACTTGGTGTAAACATAAGCAGATGCAGTAATTGTGAACATGTGGAGATACACAATAACTCCTGCCGCAACCGTAACTGTCCTAACTGTCAGGCAGTTCTCAAGGAGGTCTGGGTGGATAAACGCAGGGCTGAGGTCATTGATTCCCCCTACTTTCATGTGGTCTTCACTCTTCCGCATGAATTAAACCCGCTCATTTACTGTAACCAGAAGCTTTTGTATGATCTCTTTCACAGATGCTGCGCCGAAACACTTCTGGAATTGTCTGCGGATAAGAAGTGGCTCGGGGCAACACCCGGTATCATCCAGGTGCTCCACACATGGAATCAGGAACTTGCCTACCATGTACATATGCACTGCATTGTTTCCGGCGGCGGGCTCACGAAGGATGGAAAAATCCGCAAATCCTCCAATCACTTTTTTATCCGCACGGAAGTGCTTCGGGATAAATTCAAGGGTAAATTTATGGCACACCTTTCCGCTCTTTATGATAACGGTTCCCTGATTTTTTCTTCTTCCTGTGATGATCTTAGGAATTCCTATCACTGGAAAGAATGGAAAAATAGCCTTTACGAAAAAGACTGGTGCCCTTATATTAAAGAGACCTTTAACGGTTTCGGCAATGCCATTGAATACCTTGGACGTTATACCCACAAGATTGCCATTTCCAACAGCAGGATTCTTTCTGTTACACAGGATATGGTTACCTTTTCTGCCAGAGGGAAGAAACCGGGCGAACCAAAACGTCTGATCACCCTGGATAACAGGGAATTTATCCGCCGGTATCTGATGCACGTGCTTCCTCCGGGTTTTCAGAAAATCCGCTATTATGGTTTTCTGAACAATCGCATGAAATCCACTAACTTAAAGGTGATCTTTAAGCTTCAGGGAAGTCAGCAGTTTAAGCAGCGCTATGCCGGTATGTCCATGGCAGAACTGTTGAAGGCTGTCTGGAAATTTGACATCTGTCTCTGCCCGGAATGTGGGCATGCAGCCATGAAACAACTGGGAAGGTGCTATGTCTCTCCCTCCTGATACTTCGGTTTTTCATACACTTTTTGAGACCTCCCACCGGAAGGTCTGCGAAGCATGCCCAAAAACGGAAACTGCTTTGAAAAATTCACCTTTCCTGCATTACAGGGCACCTCAATTTTCTGTTTTTACTTTCTGGGAAGAATGCTTTTTCCATACGGTATCCAACTAAGTCCCGCGAATTGGTACAATCGGAAAGAATCACATTCAGAGCAGCTTATCTTTTGTGTAAGCTGTTCTTTTTTGACTGCTCTGAATCTGATACTTTCCTTAGGTATTATACCATATGTTACTAAGCATGTAAACACATGTTCGATATTATTGTAAATAAATAGCGCACCTAACTCATCACTGAAGTAACGAGAATGCGGTGCGTGTTTTTCAAAATGATCAATATATTCCTCACCCTGGAATACAATGATTGATACGGATACGCGGCATCCCTTGGTTAAATGCTCGATGTCTTCCTCGGAAAGAAGATCGTATATTTTATCCGTGGAATAGCGATACTGGTCCCCATCATCACTCTTGATCGTAATCTTACTGGAGTTTATCATGGTGATCGTACCGGTATACTGATATTCTTCGTATTCGTAATCATTATCTATATCTTCATCCGGATTTTCTGACCCGCCTCCGCCGGAATTTCCACCGGACGGGCTGTCCTGGTGTGGGAGATTCGTCACATTCCCACCGCAGGAATCATTGTAATCCTTATACTGGGAACTGGTTACGGTCTTCGTCTCGATCGGAATATCATCCGTATGGATATCATGCAGGATGTATCCGTCTCTTGCTTTGATCTCTTTTGCGGAATAGTCATATGTCAGGCTGATGAACTGTTCGTAATACTTATCCCGGTCGTCTTCCATTTCTTTTTTGGATTCTGAACCATCTTCATCTTCACCATTTTCATAGCCATTTTCCGCTGTTGCACAGAAGAATCCGGTATTGGATTCTGAGATCAAATCCTCACAGGTGGAAACTTCATTCTCCCAGTTCTCAATTTCATCCTTGTTTAAGATTTCCCCGGTTTCCGGATCTTCTTCCGGTTCCGGTTTTGCCGGGTGTCCGCCGCAAAAGCCCTTTGTGTATGTATACGTCTTCGTATCCCTATGTGCTGTTCCGGTGCCGGCAGAATATTTTAAAAGTCCATTGGTGTCCGTTACGTCATCATCAATATTATACGGGTCATTGCCTTGATTTCCCTCCGGATTGCCGGAACCATAGTCCCATCCATCCCATTTTAGAAACTGGCTGCCATTGTCAGGAGGAAAAGCGTCTGGAACACTAGGCAAAGGCATTGGCGAGGAAAGAGCGGACGCACCGGCTTTGCACCAGGGCCGTCATGCTGGAAAGCTACCTGCCCCACCCGGCAGCAATCACGGATGAACAGGTCAGCTTGTTTTTAAAGCTGCTGTTCCATCAGGACAGCACCCGCCAGCTCATGGAACGGATTTTCGCTGGAAACGGCAGTTTAGAAGCAAAGGACACAGACTGGGAACGGCCTTGACTGGCTTCCAGTGCGTCCGCCCGTGGGCTGCCCCTCTGAAAGATGGCGCAATTATACACCAGTCGAGCCGGTGCGTTGCGCCCTGCCGGGGGGGTCCTGCGGAAAGCTATGGATTTTCCGCTGATTTTCAATCCGCTCCAAATCCCCACAGGGGAAGCTACCCATCCCCTGCGCTGGCTTGTTCCAGCTACCTAGTTTGGTGAATTTTCCCAAAATAGATTGACATGAAACCATATTTTTGTTATGATTTTTACATAAAATATAGGGAGGGGATTCCAATGGGGGGAAATTATTTACTTAAAACTTAATTATAGTAGATAGGAGGAATGTGTGAAATGAAGAAAAAGATAATTCTATTAGCTTTAATAATCATGGCATGTTTTACTACTGTAGCTTTTGCAGCAGAAGAAAAACAGACTAACTATCAACCAGCTTCTACTCCTACAACTGAAGCAGAATGGTGGGATTGGTTTAATTCCCTTCCGGCGGATATTCAGCAACGTATTAATTTTCGACCCGGTAGTAATAAGAGACAAAGTGAGTCTACTCAGGAAACCGGTTTATCTCAAGGTGCAGAAGTAAGTGATTTATCATCTCGTGCATCACTATTACCAACAGGTGGTGGTGAACCAGTATATAATTTCAATTACTGGGAAGAAAATAAACTGTATGCTAACTGTTATATCTATGCGATGGATGTTATTACTAGTACTGTAGGCGGTGTCAATCCTGGACATTACGGCGGTGGAGAAATTACCTTTGAAGATTTAAGTAAAAGTAATATTTGTTCATTAATGTATACTGGGACTAAAAATGATGGCCCTTATTTGGGAAACGGAAGAAGTATTAGAAGTTCTTCAAAAAATGAGAAACCTAGGAGTAATGAATACAAAGTGGCAATTGTCATTGCTCCTGGTGTGGATTATCACTGGTATGTTCAAAATTCTGATGGCTATTGGTCACACAAACCTGGTACAACCAGTTGCACAAAAGTCGATGCTTCAGGAAACTTTATTACAGATCCACAAACGGCAAATAGAAATTATTCCTATGCTAACTATAGTAAATTTTGTGGATATTATATTATGACTCGAAATTAAACATTTGGGATAAATATTATCAGCAGGAAACCGATTTTGGTTTCCTGCTTTTTCTTTGCCCGGACGCCGGGAGAAAGGAGGTCACACTCGTCATGCCACCATGCCCGCACTTTGATTTGAGAATTGTCCAGCGGAGTAAACGCCAGTCTGCCGTTGCTTCCGCTGCCTACCAAAGCGGGGAACGGCTCTTTTCCGAGTGCGACCAGAAGCAGAAATACTACTCCCATAAAAGCGAAATCGTCCACACGGAAATCATGCTGTCGCTCCATGCCCCGCCGGAGTACGCTGACCGCAACACCTTATGGAACGCCGCCGAGGCCGCAGAGACCAGATGGCAGAAACCTTTGCCACCCACACCTCCTGGAATGCGCAGGAAATCCGCACCCGCTCTCTGGAAATTCTGGAACAGATGCGGATCCGAAACGGAGAAGAGGTTCTGGAAAAATACCCACACCAGCTTTCCGGCGGCATGCTCCAGCGTATCATGATCGGCATTGCCATGGCCCTGCAGCCGGAGCTTCTGATTGCCGATGAGCCGACCACCGCCATCGATGCCATCACCCAGTACGAGATTCTGGAAGAATTTATCCGTATCAAAAAGCAGAAAAATACCGCCATGCTGTTCATCACCCATGACCTGGGCGCCATCTCCAAAGTAGCTGACCGCATCCTGGTCATGAACAGCGGACATGTGGTGGACAGCGGAAGTTTTACCACATCCTTAAGCATGCCGATGACCCGTACACCCGCATGCTGGTGGAGAAACGATCTGCCGTCATGCACCGCTACCGCCAGATCTTACACGGAAAGGAGAGTTCCCATGCTTGAAGTAAATAACGTCTGCGTCAGCTTCCGCAGCGAACGCCAGGAAAAGCTGTTCGGCACCACCCGGGACCAGGTTCTCTTTGATGTCTCCTTAAAGGTGCCCAAGGGGACCTGTCTTGGAATCCTCGGAGAGTCCGGAAGCGGAAAATCTACCCTGGGCCGCGTGATCTGCGGTCTGTTAAAGCCCGACAGCGGCGAACTGAAGATTCACGACACTTCCGTCTACGCCTCCAGAAGCGGCAGAAAAAACCTGCAGAAGCGCTTAAGTGTTGTATTTCAGGACTATACCACTTCCGCAAATCCCCGCTTCCGGGTAAAGGAGATCATTGCAGAAGGACTGGCCGCAAGAGAGCGCAACCAGAAAATCCGGTTAAACCGGGCCGAAGAAACCAGCCGCCTTTTAGAGCTGGTCGGTTTAAACGCTTCCTACGCAGACCGGTATCCCCATGAGTTATCCGGTGGGCAGCTGCAGCGTGTCTGCATTGCCCGGGCTGTGGCCTGCCAGCCGGAGATCATTCTCTTTGACGAAGCCATCTCCTCCCTGGATGCCCACACCCAGGTCCAGATCATGGACCTTCTGCATGAACTGAAGGAAAAGCTGGGACTGACTTATATTTTCATCACCCATGACCTGACTTCTGTCACCTACCTCTGCGATGAAGTGCTTTTCCTTTACCATGGCCGCATCACCGAGCACATCCCGGTATCCCGCATTGCGGAGACCAAAGACGAATACGCGAAGAAGCTCCTGGCTTCCATTATCGAATTTGACTAAAGGAGAATTTTTTAAGACTTATGAGACTGTCTGACTTCAAAGCCGGCAGCGGAGTAAAACAGACACTTCCGCTGCCTGTCACCAGCCCCTATTCTGTAGAAATGACCGTGATCTGCGGCAGCCGCCCAGGAAAAAACCTGGTGGTGACAGCCGGTGTTCACGGCTGTGAATACGTCGGCATCGAAACACTGAACCGCCTGAAACGAGAGTTGGAGCCCGCCGCCCTGTCTGGCCGCGTGATCCTGCTGCCCCTGGTAAACCCGGAAGGCTTCTACCAGGGCAGCAAACAGACCATCCCGGCTGACGGCAAGAACTTAAACCGTATGTTTCCCGGCAAACCGGATGGCACCTTTTCCAGCCAGCTTGCCAGAGTACTGGAAGAAACCCTGTACCCCGAAGCGGATTTCCTGATGGACCTGCATGGCGGTGATGTCAATGAAGCACTGACTCCGCTGGTCTTCTTCCCAGCATCCGTTCCGGAATCCTTGTCTGCCGCTGCTTCGGCTGCCGCTGAAAGTCTCTCTGTTCCTTACCGTGTTGCATCCACCTCCCAAAACGGACTTTACAGCTGGGCAGCCCAATGCGGTATCCCGGCCCTCCTGGTAGAGCGCGGAGATCGCGGCCTGTGGAGTGAAAAAGAAGTTGCCGCATGCCGGGAAAATGTGTATGAGCTGATGAGGCATCTGGGAATCCTGAATGCAGCTTCCGTTTCTCCCTGCCTCCAGCAGGCCGAAATCCGCAGAGCCGTCTACGAAGAAGCTCCCGCGGATGGCTTCTGGTATCCCGCCGTGTCGGCAGCCGGTCAGAAATTAAAACAGGGCACCCTGCTTGGCACCCTGAAGGATTCTTATGGAAATGAAATTGCCCGCTATACTGCTCCGTTTGACGGTGTTGTGCTGTATTACACTTTAAGTCTCGGTGTAAAAAGCGGGGATCCGCTGATTGCATACGGAAAGCTGTAAATCTGCTCCATCCAGACTAATACCCAGGCATATCCAATATGCCTAGGTATTTTTTTCACTTACCTTATCTCTTTCATCAGCACATCTTTCCCGGAAAACGCAAAGCCCAGTTTGTAAATTCTATCCACTGGAATTCCCACTGCCAGCAGGTCCTTTTCATACCCCGCTCCTCAATCTGCTTTAACGCATTGTCTGCCGTCTGGTCCAGATTCTCCTCCCTAAAACATACTTATAAATATTTTACATAGATGTATCTATTTCATGCAAAACATATCATCAGGCTTCGCAGTCCATTTCCTGTTGTCTGTGCTTATTATAGCTAATTTTATTTGGAAGTACAAGATACTGTAATTCCTCAAGTCACCCCTCAAACATCTCCGCAAATTCCTCCGCGAACTCAGCTTTCAGCATAAACCGGTCGATCATACCGTTGTTCAGATACCACTCGAAATCGGCTCCTCCCTGTTCCGCAAGCAAAATCAGGCGGATCTCCGGATTGATGCGGCGGACCACCTCACACAATTCGATTCCGTTCATGGTCGGCAGTGTGTACTCCGCGATCAGAAGATCATAGGCTGACGGATCTTTCTGGACCCGGTCAATAAGGGCCGCCGGGTGTGCGTACAGATCCACTGTCTTCCGGCTGTGAGATGCGGCCGCTTTCCAGGTCTTTGCAGATTCTTCGCCGGATACAATGGCGATCTTTTGTACATGCTTCAGCCGTTTCCGGCCGTCAGCTTCCACTTCCGGGCCGCTCTGCGGGATCTCAATGACAAATGTTGTTCCCTCACCCGCTTTGCTCTCTACACAGATCGTTCCGCCGACCGATGTCACCATATTCTGGACCACTGAAAGACCGAGTCCGGTGCCCTGTCTGGATCCTTTTGTTGTGTAGAACGGTTCAAAGATCTTCTGCATGGCGTCATCCCCGATTCCGCAGCCGGTATCGGACACCTGCAGACAGATCATATCGTTCCCTTTTGCCTCCAGCCGTATCAGCAGTTCCTTTCTCTCCGTCTTTTCCATGGCCTGAAAGGCATTTTTACTCAGATTCAGCAGGATATGTTCCGCCATCCGTCTGCGTCCTAAAACATACAGTGGTTCCTCCGTAATCTCTGTTTTCAACGTGATCGCCGCCGGGGCAAGCTGCCGCACGATAGATACCGCATTCCCGACTTCTTCCGTAAAGTTCAGCGGTTCCAGCCGCACACCGGTATCCTGTCTGGAAAAGGCAAGCAGTTCTTTCGACAGATTCGATGCCTGATCCACCGACTTTGTGATCTCATGGATCATCTCCTGATTTTCGGAAGAGATGGATTCATCATTTTCAAGAAGCTCCGCATAGATCAGCACCGGTGTCAGATAATTGTTGAATTCATGCGCAATGTGGCTCGCCATCATTCCCAGTGACTGGATTCGCTGGTAATGCCGGATCTCGTTGTTTTTCTGGACCAGCATCTCCATTCCGTGATTGATCTCTTTTAAATACGTGATCTCCTTTTGCTGGGATTCCGCCAGAAAACGGTTTCTCAGGAAAAATACCATGATCACCACAAGGATCATCATGTACAGGATCATCACGCCGATCAGCATGGTCATCATGCTCTCAAGCGGTCCCGAAAGTTCATGGACCGGCAGTGTGGAATTGACGATCCAGCGTTCTCCCTGAATCGAGATCGCCTGAAATGCAACAACGCGGCGGACTCTTTTTAATCCAGGATCATCCCAGACATATGTATCGATCACACCGGTTCCTGAGTCCTCATTTTCCTGCCTCATGATCCAGGCATTCAGGCTGCTCATGTCAAGATATGGATACCTCTCAATACGTCCATCTACCGCTTTAAGACCGATCTGGTTCTTTACATGATGCATGATGATGTTCATATTCTGGTCTTTGACGCTGGAATATCCGGCTTCTCCGATCTTTACCGGCGCGACGATCTTCTCATACAGCGCTCCAAGGTCCATGGCAAATGTGAGCATATAGACCTCAGATCCGACAGGGACATTCTTCTCAATATAAAGCTCATACCATCCCGTCTGATCTGATATTTCTTTTCCCGTGATCTCTGCAGGATGATTTTCGTTCTGGGAATCCACTGTTTTCACTTCTCCGTCCGCAGATTCCTGAAATGTCTTTTTTCCCGGTTCATACCGGAATTTTGTTCCATCCGGTTCCGTTACAGTAATCCAGTTATAGACCCCTACATTTTCCTTTAAAAAGTAAGCTGTCCTCGCATTGATTCCGCCATACTCCGCCCAGACATTTTCCGGCATTCCTTCCTGGGAATAAAACAGGTCAATCTCCTCAAGCTGCTGTTCCATGTAGGAATTGAGGTTATTTCCGACGATTCCCGCCATGGTTAAAAGCTGACTTTCCTCCGTCCGGATCACCTGCTCCCGGTATTGACTGTAAAGCCGGGAACCTGCAAATATCACAACCACTGATAAAATGATCAACAGACTGACCGCCACCAGTCTTGATTTCCTTTTATTTAAAAATTCTTCCATTTTTTATTCCTACACATTCAGCATATATCCGATTCCACGTACCGTCTTCAGATACCGGGGCTGCTTCGGGTCATCCTCGATCTTGTTCCGGATCCGTTTCACATAGACGGTGATGGTATTGTCATCCACCACCGCCTCATTCCATACCTGGGTATAAAGCTGTTCCTTCGTAAACACCTGTCCCGGATGCTCCATCAAGAATCGGAACAGGGTCATCTCTCTGGCAGTAAAATTTAACGGCTCACCGTTTTTCAGGCACTCCATCTTTAAGGTATCTACCGTAAACGGACCCTTACGGATCCCGGTGTCTCCGGATGCTCCCTGGCTGTAGATCTGACTTCTGCGGATCAGCGCCTTTGCTGTCTGGATCAGGATCGCAGTATGAAACGGCTTTGTCAGATAACTGTCCGCGCCAAAGCCGAGCCCCAGCACCTGATCCATCTCATCGGATTTTCCCGACAGCATCATGACCGGCGTGTGGTCTCCAGCGGCGCGCATTGCCTGCAGCACATCATAACCACCCACATGTTCCATCATTACGTCCAGGATCACCAGATGGAACTGTTGTTTCTTTAAAAGCTCCAGAGCCTCACTTCCATCGGCTGCCTCCGTCACCTGCATTCCTTCACGGGTCAGGGCGGTCCGCACAGCCAGCCGGATCGCGCGCTCATCGTCCACCAGTAGGATTTTTTCTGTATTCATAAACTTTCTCCTGCGTCATTTTTCTTTCATTATAGCAAAAAATCCTGTTCTGCGGTACAAGATCCGTACTGCAGAACAGGATTTTCATTCGTTATGTATCATTTAGATGGCAACAACGCCAAGAATCACACCGAATACCAGCATGATAAGGCTGATAATGTAGTACGGCGGAATGCTGAATTTCATATGATCTTTCAGCTCTGTTCCGGTCAGACCGATCGCAAGGTATGTTGCCGGTACTAACGGGCTTACCATTAACGCAAGGTTCTTACCGATCAGCATGGTCAGGGCAGTATTCAGGGAAGCCACGCCATAGGTTTCGCCTACCTGCATAACTAATGGCATGATGCCATAGAAGTATGCGTCTGTTCCAACACAGAGACCAAGCGGAAGCGCAAGAATACCAAAGATGATGTGAACGTACTTTCCAAGAGCTGCCGGAATGATCGCCATGATCGCATTTGCCATTGCTTCCAGCATACCGGTTCCGTCGAAGACACCTACCATAGCACCTGCGGCAAACAGTGTTGCGGAAATGATCAGGGCTGCCGGAGCATGCTTCTTGATCAGCTTGTCCTGAAGCTTCTGGTTCGGGTAGTTGACAGCCAGAAGGATGCAAAGACCAAGCATGAAGATTACATAGGATTTACCGATACCTGTGGATAACAGGGCAATCACACCTACTGTAAGTAAGAAGTTGAAGATCAGGTAAGCGTTGGATTTTCTTAAATCAGCTGCCTCTTTCTTCTCTTTCTCATCGGACTCCACCTCTACGCCCTTTCCGGCGCCGGCACCATGCTTGATGGCTAACATGCCGAGGAGTACAGCAAGAATGATGTTCATCATCAGGCCAACAACCTGAAGCGGGATCAGCATGTGCCATAACTCAGTGGCATCCATAGCGAGTACCGTAGCCGCTCTCGCTGTCGGACCGCCCCACGGAAGCAGGTTCATAACGCCCATGCAGGCACCTGTCAGGCAGAGAAGGATACGGGAGTCAATGTTCATCTTCTTATATACCGGGTACATCGCCGGGATCGTAATGAGAACGGTAACAGCCGTAGTACCGTCCAGATGAGCGATCGTTGCGATCAGCGCTGTAACTACAGTGACCGCAATTACATTGTTTCCGGCCTTTTTTACCAGCCAGCCTACGATAACATCAAAGAGTCCGGTGTCTGCCAGAACACCAAAATAAATTACTGAAAAGATAAATAAGATACCATTGCTTGTGGTGGTTTTGATTCCATCCGCAATGAAGTCCATGACCTCCACCGGGGAGAAGCCGAGGATCAAGGCTGCAATGACCGGAATCACCGCAAGTACCACGATCGGAGACATTTTGCCCTTTAAGAGCAGTGCTACGATCGCGATGATCATCAGAAAACCAATAGCTGCTGTCATAATCATCTTCCTTTCTGGATATTTGTTAGATTTCTTACAGTTTCATATTTTACAGACAGCAGTTTAATTGTTCATGACTGGAAAATGACAATTTTGTCATATTTTTGCGATTTCTTCCTGTTTCCGCTTCCGAAACTCCTCTTTGATCTGTTCCAAAAGCTCTGGTCTTTCAATCATGTCGATGCATGTTCCCGCAAGGATCTCTGAACCGGACCGGATCGCTTCATGAGCCCGCTCCGTCTTTCCCGCATCGAGATATTCCTGCGAATGCGCCGCGGTACCCTCTGGCACAAACGCTGTGCGGATGCAGCATCCGGGCACATCATACATAACATTTCCAAAGTCCGTGGAGCCCGTCTTTTCACGCGGTCCGGCGAGCTGTGGTGCCTCAAATTTTCTGGCGTTTTCCATGATCAGGTCATTCAGGGTCAGGCACGGGATCTTTGCCTGAAATGGGTAGCTTCTCTCTGTCTCACAGGTCGTTCCCGTCATCAGGCACGCACCCTTTATGATGTCCTGAAATCTCGGAACGATGACCTTCTCTAAGTAATCCGTACTATAAGAGCGAAGTGTATACTCTGCCTTTGCTGTCCCGGGAACGATGTTCGATGGACCGCCGGCATCAAGGACCGTATAATGCATTCTGGAATCCTCAAGGACATGCTCCCTCATAAACTCGATCCCCTGAAAGGAAAGAAGCGCGGCATCAAAGGCGCTCTTCCCTTTGTGCGGGCTCATGGCGGCATGGGCCTCTACCCCATGAAAGGTAACATAAAAGCACTCAAGTGCCATGCAGCGGACATCGACACAGGTATTGGGAGCTGCATGCATCATGAGCGCAAGATCGATATCCTGAAAGCATCCTTTCTCCTTCATAATGATCTTTCCGCCGACCGTCTCCTCCGCCGGTGTCCCATAGATCACGATCTTATAGGGCTGATCCTTACAGAGATCCCGAAGTGCCAGAGCAGCTCCGATCACAGACGGTCCCTGCATGTGATGTCCGCAGGCATGACCGATCCCTTTCAGCGCATCGTACTCTGCCAGAAATCCAAAGGAAGGACCTCCGTTTCCCTGTTCATAGACGGCACGGAATGCAGTCGGGAGATCTGCGATCCCGCGCTCGATCTGAAATCCCTTTTTTTCCAGATAATCTGTAAGGATCCCACTGGAGCGGACTTCCTCAAGCCCCGGCTCCGCCAGATCATAGATCTGATCCGCCAGCCCCGCAAGCTCCTGCATGTATGGCGCAACGGCCTGCTTTATTATTTCTTTCTTCATATCTCTATTCTCCTGTCACAATTTCGTGAAGATCCAAAGCGATCCGATCCATTCCTGAATTCCAGATCGATCTCTTTCAGCAGTTTTCTAAGCTCCGTCACCATCCGGTTTCTCTGTCTCACGAATGTTGTCTGATAGAACAGGCTCCAATCCGCGGGACTGTTTTCAGGGAGTGCCTTCGCGGAAGCTTTAAGAAGCTGCAGCGGACCATATGCAAAAGAAGTATCCTGTTCATACGCGGAGCCTGTGGAGTGCATAAGACGGCTGAGAACTCCTCCGACGAGACGGCAAAGGCGGTTATGTTCTTCGATCTTCTCCGTTCCCCATATATGTTCAAGCGTTTCACAACGATCCAGAACCTCTTTTAGAAGTGTTTCGATCTCATCCGCCGCCTGTTCATGCTCCTCTGAATTTTTTAACGTCTCAAAGTATGGGAGCCAGGTTTTTGCATAGCCGCGATAATCGGCAGGAAGCTTCTCCTTCGAGAGGAGTTCATACAGCAGAACGCCCACGACTCTCCCATCCCGCAAAAGCCCGTCAAGATCGATCTTGTCAAAGGTATCGTCGATCGTATGCCACCAGTACACGCCGGGACCCGGAGCATCCGATTGCTTTCGTTCTTTTTTCGCCTCATAACGGGGATTGATGTGATATGGGATCTCTGCGCCCCAGAGCGACTGGTCCGCTCCCCGCCCGATACGCCCAAACATCATTTCCGCCGCCGGATCTACCTTCCGCACCTGCTCTTTTAGCCATTCCTCGCCCTCAAGCCCCGCTGTCCGGATCGCAAGCGTATGGTCTGCTCCTTTTGATCCCAGAAGATCAAGGTTCAGGTGAGCGATGCAGTGCTCCTCAAGCTCATCCCAGTGGTGATCACAATACCAGGTGGATCCCATATAGCGCCCGTTGGAATGTCCCGGCCACCAGGCGATCCGCAGGGAATAGAAAAGCTCATCCTGATGTTCTTTCATATAACGCGCAAGCTCCAGAGCCAGTACATTTGCCGTGCAGTTGTCAAAAGCGCCACGGTACCAGGTATCATAGTGACCGGAGAGCAGGACAAAATCCCTGCTCTTTCCCGGGATCTCGGCGATCGGCAGCGCGACGTTTTTTACATCTGTGTCCACTTCGCTGGAAAGCTGCGCAAAAAGCTGTTTTCCTTCTGCCTCATATGTTTTCAGCTTCCGGATCAGTTTCTCCCCGCAAGGCTTTGAGACGGCAACCACCGGCATCCGTAACCGGAACAGAGATGAGTCCATATCCGGAGTTCCCCAGACAGGACTTACCGTGTCCTCATGGATCGCGTCCTCGTCTGAGGTCCAGATCTGGATCCACCCGGCCGCACCATGCTGCTCCAGCAATTTTGCGTAACGCTCATCAAATCCGTACCCGAGGACAAGCTTTCCGGCAACCGTTTCCATAAACCGTTTCTGTTCTGAAAGGGAGACTTCCGTTTTTGTTCCGGGATCGTAGATCAGTGGGACCTCGATCATTTCTTTTGTACTCTCCGAGAAAGACCTTGGACGACATGGAAACTCCTCACCATCCGCGATAAGGACACTGCTCACCGGATTGCTCAGATAAGCCGGAAAATCCTCCTCATGGCAGGAGATCCCGGATTTTTCCAGTACATCAAGAATATACTCGACCGCGCGATACGCCTCGGGTTCACCGGAGAGCTTGTCGAACGAACAAAGGTACTCCAGATGTTCTCTTAAACGCTCCTTCACTTCAAAATCCTGCATCTTCTCTTTTCCTCCGCTTTAATAGCCGATCATGAGTGCCCCCAGCATGAACAGACATCCGAAGAATGTCCAGATCAGGAATAACGGCATCATGAATTTTAACCATTTTACATATGGGATCTTCGAAACGACAAGATAACCCATCAGCGCAGAGGATGTCGGAAGAACAGAGTTTGAAAATCCGTCTCCGAGCTGGAACGCAAGGACGGCTGTCTGTCTCGTGATACCGATCAGATCCGCAACCGGTACCATAAGCGGCATGGTAACCGCGGCCTGTCCGGTACCGGAGGTGATCACACAGTTGACAAGTGACTGTGCAAGGAACATTCCGATGGCTTTTAAGGACTGCGGAAGAATGTTTACGATACTTGCGATCGCATGGACGATGGTGTCAAGGATCATCGCGTCAGATAATGCAAGCTCAACACCGCGGGCAATACCGACGATCAGAGCTCCCACAACGATTCCCTTCGCTCCGTTTCCGAACGTAGCGGCGATCTTGTTTGGGCTATAGCGGTTCACGATACCGCAGAGCACACCCATCGCGATAAAGATCGCAGACATCTCCTCAAAATACCATCCGAGCTTACTGAGTCCATAGATCAGGACCGCAAAGCCGGCTACGATCACTACCAGAGTCAGACCATGGGTCAGGTTCAGCGCTTCTTCTGTATCATCGAAAGTAAATTCCTGATCCTCAGGCTCTCCGTAGATGATACTCTTTGTCGGGTCCGCTTTCACGCGCTTTGCGTACCAGGTAATGTAGACCGTATTGATCACCAGAAGAACTCCGAGAATAAAAATACGGTATCCCATACCGGAAAACATCGGGATCTCTGCAATATCCTGAGCAACACCGACATTGAAGGGATTCAGGATTCCGGCTGTAAATCCGGATGCGGCGCCCATAGCGATCATTGCGGTACCTGTCACCTTATCAAGTCCCAGAGATGCCGCAAGGGCAATTCCGATCGGTACAAAGATCATGACTTCAGCAGACATTCCCATCGTCGTTCCAAAAACAGAAAACAACAGCAGAAATGCAGGGATCACAAAATACTCGCGGCCACGGAAGGCTTTCGCCATCTTCTTACAGAGAACTGTGAGGATCCCTGTGGATGTGATGATCTCAAAAGAGCCGCCGATAATAAGGATAAACGTAACTGTGCTTGCCGCCTTTACGATCGCCCTGTAGATCAGTGCCGGAACGGTTAAAAAGCTTACCGGATGAGATTCGACATAATGGAAGCTCCCCGCTTCCACGAGGGTTCTGTTTGTCGCCTCATCCGTATACCGGGTATACTCTCCAGCAGGCACAACATAAGTGGCTGCGACTGCCAGAAGGATCAGCGCTGCAAGGATCACAAATGTGTGCGGCGCCTGAAAAGGTTTTTTTTCTTTTAATGGTTTCATACTTCCAATCCTTCCTTGATTTGTTTTCTTTCTTAGACTATAATCAAGATATATAATTAAAGCAAGTTTAATATTTTTATTGTTTTATTTAATATTGTTTATTTTTATGCGAAATTGCAAATATTTATTCAGGGAAAGGACCAGCGAAACGCCATGGATATGCGGGAACAGCTCTATATGCTCGAAATTGAAAAACACAGGGGAATTAAGGATGCGGCCCAGGCCCTGCACATCTCTCCGCCTGCACTCAGCATATTTTTAGGAAATCTTGAAGAACGCACCGGGACAAAATTTTTCGACCGGATCGGGAAACAGTTTGTCCCAACCGAGGCCGGAAAGATCTATTTAGAACATGCAAAAGAAATGATAAAAATAGAAGCCCATTATGAAAATGAGCTTCAAAAATACATGGGTGGCTCTTCGGGAACGATCCGTTTCGGAATCCATCCCAGAAGAACACTTTATCTTCTTGCGAAAGCACTGCCTGTCTTTTCCTCCCGCTACCCGGATGTGAAGCTGATCCCATATGAGGAATCCACTGAGCAGATGATCCGGCATCTGCTTGCCGGAGAGCTTGATTTTGCCATCGTCAATGAATCCTCCAGCCATCCGTTGCTGGAATACTGTCCTCTCTATGAGGACTATATGGTCGCTGTTGTCTCCGCCGATCACCCACTGTGCGCGGGCGCGGCAAAGAAAAGCCGGAAAGATCCATGTCCAAGGATCGATCTCAAACAATTTAACGGGGAACGTTTTATCCTGCAAAAGCCGGAGCAGTCCTCCAGACACTACACAGACCTTGCCATTGCTTATGATCACGCCGAACCGGGACAGGTCTTTCTCCTTGAAAATCTTGAATCTGCCTGTCAGCTCGCCGCGGAGGGCTATGGGATCGCATTCAACTTCTACCAGTACATGAAAAATTTCCACTATCCCAAGCCTGTCCGCTGCTTCCGGATCGGAAATCCAGCTGATACTACCAGCTACTCCATCGTTACATTGAAAGGGAAACAGACCCTTCCAGCGATGGAGGAGCTGATCCGGCTGCTGCGGGAGTCCGCGTGAGGGCTATTGATTGTTCATAAGCATAAAAGAGTGGATAGTGCCCCGTTCTACTACGGCAGGCAAAATGCCCAACACATAGCGGCTGCATCTATCCACTCATATTATAAGTATACGCAAAATAGCGGAGAATTGCAATGGGGGTATGGATTTTTTGATTCACGTGAAAATTTCAAAAGTAAATTCCGTTTACTATCATTCGCACATTCGTGTCTTTTTGTGTACCAGGGAATTTTTCGGCATTTCCCGATATACAAAACAGGCAGCCGACCCATCCTTGAATCAACTGCCTATTCCCATTCATCAAATATACAATTTTTAAATTTTCTTCTTCTCTTCCTTCTCCAAAATCTTCGCCTCTTCCAGCATCTCTTCTGCCTCTTCCTCTGTCTCCTCCGGAGTCTCATCTTCTATCGGAAGTTCACCGATGCTGATAAAGATCCGAGCGACAGCAAGGGGAATAAAGCCTACGCAGGCACCGAGTGCGTTGCCGAAGGCAGCTACACCGGTGACACCGAGGAGGGCGCCGAGAAAGAACATAAGTACCGTGTTGCTGTAGAGCACGGCTTTTCTCTTAAATTCTTTATCTTTTGTCAACGCATACTGCGTCCAGCCGAGGACGGATTGTTTGAAGTTGTTTGTGATGAAGACCGTCGCGCTGTTGAAACCATCTGCGCCGGAATATACACCCCACTGGAATGCCGAGCAAAAAAAGATCGGGTAAACACCCGCAATCGGCGAGAACCAATCCGGCAGCAGGGCCGTAAGTCCGAGACCGGCCGCATCCACCCAGATCGCCAGCTTCCGCATATGTAAGTTTGTATAGTTTGTCAGCATATAGGAAGCGATCACACCGCAGGCGAAAATCACCATCGCCAGCAGACGAAGTCCCAATTCCTCCCATTCCATAAATCGGACGTTCGAAGCCATCTCCATCAGGTTTCCCGTCTGTGCGGAGCCGAAGACTCCGGCATGGGAAAGGATTGCATAACCGCCGAGGAAACCGCCCACAAAGGAAATATTCCAATGCAGGATCGCGTCCAGACGTCTTTGAATCGTTTTTATCATAATCTGTACCGCCTTTCTGCGCATGATTATATCGTGACTTCGTCACTCACTAATTTCGCCGTTCGCCATAACCGTGCAGGCACGCTTCTGACTCACTATCGCTCATTATATCATGAATGCTCTGCCCCTTCAATATAAAGCCATGTTCTAAATTGCGTTCATACATCCAAAAAAGCGGGAAGCGATATCCAGCGCCTCCCGCATTTTCTAAACAGCCATATCCTGATCCAGATTTTATGCCTGCTTCTCAACCTTCGTAAACTTTTCCGCGATCTTAAGAAGCAGCTCCACTGTCTTCTCCATGGACTGAATGCAGATGAACTCATACTTTCCATGATAGTTATGTCCGCCGGTACAGAGGTTCGGACATGGAAGTCCCATGTAGGAAAGCCTTGATCCATCCGTGCCTCCGCGGACCGGATTGATCGCCGGAGTCTCGATGCCAAGCTCCTTAAATGCCTCAGCAGCCACATCCATCAGGTACATATGCGGACGGATCTTCTCAGCCATATTGTAGTAGGTATCTGCGATCTCCACCTCGACGGTTCCCTCACCGTACTTCGCGTTCAGGAACTCGCCGATCTTCTTTCCGAGCGCTTTTCTCTCCTCAAACCGCGTCATATCATGGTCACGGACGATATAGTGGAGAGTTGTATTCTCCACATTTCCGCCGATGTGGTTTAAATGGAAAAATCCCTCATACTTCTCAGTATACTGCGGCTTTTCGTTCTCCGGCAGCATCGACTGGAATTCCAGACCGATCAGGATTGAGTTTTTCATCTTGTTCTTTGCGCTGCCCGGATGAATGTTGCTTCCATGGATCGTGACTTTCATAGATGCCGCGTTGAAAGTCTCATACTCCATCTCGCCCCATGCGCCGCCGTCAACAGTGTAAGCCACATCTGCGCCCCAGCCGGGAACATCAAAGAAGTCAACGCCGTGTCCGACTTCCTCGTCCGGTGTGAAAGCGATCTTGATGGTTCCGTGCGGGATCTCCGGGTGTGTCAGAAGTGTCTCCGCCATGGTCATGATCTCGGCAATTCCCGCCTTGTCATCTGCACCTAACAGTGTCGTTCCATCGGTGGTGATCAGATCCTGCCCCACATAGTTTTTTAAGAATGGGAACATCTTTGTTGTCATCTTCACTCCGAGCGCCTTATTTAAAATGATATCCTTTCCGTCGTAGTGCTTGACGAGCTGCGGACGGACATTCTCATCCGGACAATCCGGTGAAGTGTCCATATGCGCAAGGAAGCCGACGGTCTGGCAGTTATAATCCCCGTTTGCCGGAATCGTTCCGTACACGTAACCGTGCTCACTCATGGAGACATCCTTCACCCCGATATTCTTTAACTGTTCGGACAGAAGCTTCGCCAGAGCGAACTGTTTTTCCGTACTCGGAACTGTCCCCGCATCCTCTGCGGACTGCGTATCGAATGCTACATACTTGAGGAAATAATCAACTACTTTTGACATAACCCTTCTCCTTTACCGTATCATTATTTATCAGACATCCACGGTCTTTTTGCTGACCGCGGTTATGTCCCGCAGCGGGCTGCTTCGTTCGGATCTTTCCGAATTTCACGGCATCACTGCTTCACAGGAATTTTCCGCTGCTGCGGTTTTATCCTGTCTGTTCCTTAATAGTTCCCCCGGAGGATCTTCGCAAGCTCTGAATTTTCATCCAGAATGATCGTCTTATTATCTCCCTTGAGACTCGCCTTTAACGCGTCCAGACTGCGGATATAATTATAGTAATCGGCCTTTCCCTCGTCATTGTACGCGCCGGAAAGGATCCTCATATACTCTGCCTCGCCTTCCGCCCGGATCTTCTCCGCCTGGGCCTGCGCCTCGGAGATGATGATGGAGACCTCTTTATCCGTACTGTTCTTGATGACATTGGACTGGTACTCACCGTCTGCGATATATCCGGCAGCGATATTCTGCCGTTCGGAGATCATACGCTGGTAAACAGCCTCCTTGTTGGAATCCGGGAGGTCTAAAAGCTTCGTCTCCACCTTTTTTACCTTGATTCCGTAGCTGTCCAGAGAAGAACCGATCTTTTCTGTGATCATCTCTGCCAGCTTTCCGTCACGGCCGGAGATCACATCTGCCTGATCCGTGGAGGAAATGACATTTTTTACAGCATTATATACAACGACGGAAATTCGGCTTTCCGCATTTGCTTTGTTCGCTCCGAGTCTGGAAAGGTATGCCAGCGGATCTGTAACACTCCACAATGCAAAGGAATCCGTTACCATCACCTTTTTATCCCTTGTATTAACCTCACTCGGAATAAGGTCATAGATCATCTCATAATTAGGAATCGACTGTGTCGTCTGAAGAAACGGGATCTTAAAGCTGAGACCCGGCGTCTCGACCACCCGGACCACTTTTCCGAACTGGAGAATGAGCTTATACTCGTCATTGTATGTGCTCACCATACTTCCCTGAAGCAGAACGACGATCAGAAGAAGAACAACGATTCCTATGATTCTTTTTCCTGTCTTTTTCATTTAGTTCCCTCCTCCCGTCTGTGCTGCGCTGCCGGAAACTGCCTCTGAAAATGGTTCTAACGGCAGCAGCGTCTGTGTGCCGTTTCCGCCGGTGATGATGACCTTGAGATCCGGAAGAACTTCCTCCATAGTCTCATAGAACATACGCTTTTTTGTGATCAGCGGGTACTTCACATACTCCGCGTATGTGTCCTCAAAACGCGCCACCTGTCCGTTTGCCTCGTTGATCCGCTGTTCCTTGTATGCCTCGGCATCCTGCAAAAGCTTATCGGCCTTTGCCTTCGCCTCCGGAATGTTCTCAGACTGATATTTCTTTGCGGAGTTGATCGCCGTCTCCATGCCCTGTTTCGCATCCTCAACCGCCTTGAACGCATTCGCCACATCATCTCTCGGCATTTCCGTATCCTGAATCGACACGTTGTAGATTCCATATCCGATATTTTCCTCGACAAGACGGTTTGTGAGCTGCTCTTTGATCCGCTCCTGAATCTGAGTCTTTCCGGTAGTGATCACATCATCAACATTATAAACGCCGACGGTATCGCGGATATAGCTCTGAGCCAGGTTCTTGATGATAGACTCGTACACACTTCTGTGGCGCACCGCCTGAACCGGATCTGTGACCATGTATTCCACATAGAAATCCACGTTTGTCAGATTGAAATCCTTTGTGATCATCAGGCTCTCGTTCTCGATAGATACCGGATTGTCTATGGAGGCGCCGTCCGCCCGGGCCGGGTCCGTCGTGTAGCCGATCTGCATACCCGTGATGGCTTTGGAAACCTTAGTCACGCGCTGGATCACCGGAATTTTAAAGTGAAGACCTGATGCCTCCTCCACTGCCGGTTTTCCGAACGTGGTGACCACCGCCATCTCCTCCTCGGAAAGAGTATAGAAGCTGTCGAAGGAAAGCACTGCCGCCGCGAGGACGATCACAACCGCAGTCACCGCAAGACCTGTGTGCTTCGGGACCCGGATCCCCGGCCCCTTCTTCTTCTCCTTCTTCCCGGAACCTTCCTCCGGCTGTTCGTACACCACGCGCTCTGCCTTATTTTCTTTCCGCTTCTTTGCACCCGCAAAGAGTTCGTCCAGTGTCCCGTTCTTTTTTAACGCCCGGAACACGAACGCCGCGATCACAACGAGCCATATGACCATCTCAATCATTCGCTGTCTCCTCCTTTTTCTTCCTTCCGGTCAAGATCCTGCTGGATCCCTTCCAGGTAATGGACATACATGTCCCGGTGGCTCCGGATCCTGTACGCTTCCGGCACCACCTCATCATAGGTAAAGCTTTTTCTTCCGCCCTCTTCCATCCGTACCCAGAAACGGTTCACCACATCAAAAGGAACATAATAGATCTCGTTCTCCGCTGTGAAGGAGAGGATAATGAAAGCAATTCCGCCCTGGGCTTCAAATTCCTTCATGAATGCGATCTGGTGCGGGTGGATATTCTGGAGTGGGAACGTACTCACCGCGCATTCCTTCGCGTCAAAGCAGACCGGAATCCCCTGAACCGCACCGATATAGTCGACCGTACTTTTCATGTCGAAGTACGCCAGCGTGATATGACGGCTCTTTTTGTCGATCTCGATGGGCGTGATCGGGGTCGGGATCTTCTGGATCAGAGCCAGCTTCTTTTCCCGGTAGCTGTCATTGGTCCGGTTGAGCAGATCTTCCAGCGTGGAGCCACGAAGGCCCCTGGTTTTCCATGTTCCCATAGTTGTTCCTTATCATCAATGCAAATATTTTTGAGTGATTTACATAAGTTTTTTATGTCAACCAGCTGTTTGTCACATGTCTGTCCGGTGCTGCCAGATTTTATGGCGACCTGATCCCTGTCTCTTTCAGTACCGAACCGAAATATCCCGGCAGCGGCGCCTCAAACCCCCGCCCGGATAGATAGACAAACGGTTCCGCAAGTTTCGGAAACTCCAGACGGTAAGAATGTAAGAGCTGATACTTCACGGTCCGCCCTGATGGGTTGACTTTCGAAACTCCGCCGTACTTGAAATCCCCTACGATCGGATGCCCAAGAGACGCTAAATGGGCGCGGATCTGATGGGAACGTCCGGTCAGAAGTGTCACTCTGAGCAGCGTAAACCTTCCATCCGTTGCGATCGGCTCATATTTTGTCCGGATCCGTTTCGGCTCCTCGTCTCCGCCTTTTCCTCCAAAGCGCTTTGCCTCCGCCTCCGTGAGGATCCGCACCTGATTCTTCTTCTCATCCTTTAAAAGCCAGCCGTCCACCGTCTTCACATCCCGGATCTCGCCGGATACAAGACACTGATAATACTTATGGATCGAGCGGTCTTTAAACACGCCGGAAAGCATCTGAAGCCCCGCCAAAGATTTTCCTGCAGCCACGATACCGCTGGTATTCCGGTCCAGACGGTTGCAGACCGAAGGGCGGAACGCGCGGAGCCCGCTCTCCGTGAGCTTGCCGCTCCCCAAAAGATAATCGATCAGATACTCCACCAGAGATTCATCGGTCTCCTTAGCCTTCTGCGACAGCATACCCGCCGGTTTGTTGACCAGAATGATCTCGTCATCCTCATAGAGAATATCGAGATCTACTTTCTTTACCTCCTGCACCTGAACACTGGAAAATTTTTCGATGGTGTCCTCCGCAAGAAACAGCTTCACGACATCGCCTTCGGCGAGTTTTTCATTTCCCTCACACTTTTTCCCGTTCAGCGTGATGTTCTTCTTGCGCATCATCTTATAGAAAAAGCTCTTCGACGCCTCATTCATGTACTTCGCGAGAAATTTATCCAGTCGCTGTCCCGCCTCGTTCTTTTCAATCACGATCTCTCTCATCTTTTATTCCCCTACATGGACAGACTCTTTAATAACTTTAAAACATGTGGAGCGCTTCCGTCATCCTCTTCCTCTGTGACGGTCTTAAGCTCAGAAAGCCTCCGTAGGAACTTTTTCTCCTCGTTCATGACCTTCGCGTTTCCGTCCAGCTTCCAGCCCACCAGCATCTCGTTTAAGAATTTTTCCGCCTTCCTCCTGTCTACGTTTTTGTTCGGACAATAGAGGTAGACCCCTGTCGGATGGACCACCGCAGCGTCCACCGGCATGATCAGGTCATTCGATGTAATGATCAGATCGTATAAGATCGGAAATTTCTCCTCGTATGGAACACACGCGTCGTGAAATTTCTCCGGGACCTCCGGGATCCTCGCCGCAACCACCAGAGGGGATGCGAGGTTTGCCATCGGCAGCACCGTGAGGATCGCACTGATCGTGACAAGATTTTTATAGATCTGCGCCGTGATAAAGTTTCTTAAAATAAGCTGCGCAACGATCGCCAGAATAAACAACACCACAAAGAAAAGCTGACGTTTCTTATGGGCAGTACGGTAACGGTAAGTTCCTTTTTCCAGTCGTAATTTCAAGTTTTTTCCTCTTTTCTGCTATACTTTGTAAATTTTCAGTGCTCTGTTCCGCAGTCGGAGGTTACCAGTTGATAAACCCCATCAGGATCTCATGCGGAACGATCCGGCAGAGAACATAGAATGCTTTCATCCACGGGCCATATACCGAGATCCGTTTGCCCTTCATACTGTCCAGGAGAGCTTTTTTCACTACTCTTTTCGGATCTGCCATCGTGAGTTTCTTGATAGGTGCAAGCTTTCCCCCATTGAGAGCGATCCCGAAAAACTCCGTCTCAACAGGTCCCGGACAAACCGCTGTCACATAGATCTCCCTCTTTTTTAACTCGGCAGCCAGCGCCCGGCTGTAGCTCAGCACAAAGGACTTTGACGCGGCGTAGACCGCGAATCCCGGCTGCGGCATAAACGCCGCAGCGGAGGCAAACTGGATGATCCGGCTGTTCCCTGAGATATACGGAAGTACCATCTCCGTCACCGCCACCAGAGCCTCATCGTTTAACCGCACCATTCCGGTGGAGAAACTGCCCGGGATCGTTCCCGCAGCACCTGTCTTTCCGTACCCCGCGCCGTTTACGAGGATCTTCACATTCGGCTGTTCCTGTTTTAAAAGTCCGGAAAGCATGCAAAGGTCTTCCTCGTCTGAAAGATCGAACGGCAGGATCCGCAAGGACACAGGAACCTTTCCAACGAGCTCCTCCAAGCGGTCCTTTCGTCTGGCGATGACCCAGATCTCCTCCAGTGCCGCAAAGTGATCCGCAAGGAGATACACCATCTCCCTTCCCATTCCCGACGACGCGCCGGTCACGATCGCAATCTTTTTTCCACTCATGAAATCTGCCTTTCTAAAAATATGGTCGAGCTGTATCAATGCTCATCTTTTTACAGATCCGCGCAGGATAACGCCGTTATTTCTTTCGTCCTCCCTGCTTCGGCTTCGGTCTTCTCCCACCGGTCTGTCCGGCCATTCCCTTTGCTCTGCCGGATAAGACCTGGCGGCCTTTTCCTTCCGTTTTCCCGTTCCCGGGCTTTTTTCCGGTCCTCGTTCCGACTTTTTTTCTATCTGCGATGTCCTTCGTCATCTTCCTTGGCTTGATCAGGCATTTCTGGTCAAATCCGATGAGATCCTCTCTTCCGGCCTTGATCAGTGCCTCTTTTACAAGATCATAGTTGTCCGGATTCCGGTACTGGATCAGGGCACGCTGCATCGCCTTCTCATGCGGGTTCGTCGGCACATAGACCGGTTCCATCGTCCGCGGATCCAGCCCTGTATAGTACATACATGTAGAGATCGTCGACGGTGTCGGGTAAAAATCCTGTACCTGCTCCGGCATGTATCCAAGATCCCTTAAGTGTTCCGCAAGCTCCACCGCCTCTTTCAAGGTGGAACCCGGGTGGGAGGACATCAGGTATGGAACGAGATACTGCTTTAATCCCAGCTTCTCATTCATCTTTTTATATTCCTGAGCAAACTTCTCATAGACGGAATTCTCCGGCTTTCCGAGAAGTCTGAGCACCTGATCCGAGACATGCTCCGGGGCAACCTTCAGCTGTCCGCTGACATGGTACATGCAGAGTTCTCTTAAAAAATCCTTTTTCTTGTCCGCGAGAACATAGTCAAAACGGATGCCGGAACGGATAAATACCTTCTTCACCTTCGGCAGCGCCCGGAGTTTTCTTAAGAGGGCGATATAATCCGTATGGTCCGCGATCAGGTTTTCGCACGGCTTCGGGAAGAGGCACTGTTTTCCAGGACATGCTCCGTATTTCAGCTGTTTTTTGCAGGCCGGAAAGCGGAAGTTCGCCGTCGGGCCGCCCACATCGTGGATGTATCCCTTAAAATCAGGTTCCTTTGTCAGGTATTTCGCCTCATCGATGATCGATTCGTGGCTTCGTACCTGAATAATACGCCCCTGATGGAACGTCAGCGCACAGAAGCTGCAGCCGCCGAAGCAGCCACGGTTGCTGATCAGGCTGAATTTCACCTCCGAGAACGCCGGGATCCCGCCTGCCGCATCGTAGGACGGATGCCACCGCCTCATATAAGGAAGTGCGTAGACATCATCCATCTCCTGAACAGAAAGCGGTTTTGCCGGTGGGTTCTGGACAACATAAAGGTTGTCCCGGTACTGCTCCACAAGACGTTTTCCCGAAAAGGCATCCGTATTTTTATACTGGATATTGAAGCTTTCCGCATAACGTCTCTTATCTGTTTTGATCTCATCATAGGACGGCAGGGTAACCGCATCGTATACGGAATCCAGACTGTCTGTCTTATAGACAGTTCCGTCGATAAATGTAATATCCTTCACATCAAGACCGGAGTTCAGCGCGTCCGCGATCTCAACGATAGACTTTTCGCCCATTCCGTAAGAGATCAGGTCTGCCTGGGAATCCACGAGGATCGAGTGCTTCACCTTGTTCGACCAGTAATCATAGTGGGCCAGGCGCCGTAAGCTCGCCTCGATCCCGCCGATCACGATGGGGATATCCTTATAAACGGAACGGATCAGGTTGCAGTAAACCACCGCCGCGTAATCCGGCCGCTTTCCCATAACACCGCCCGGCGTGTAGGAATCCTTATCGCGGCGTCTTTTTGAGACGGAATAATGGTTTACCATGGAGTCCATATTTCCGGCGCTCACGAGGAAGCCGAGACGCGGTCTTCCGAGAACCTGGATGCTCTCTTTGTCCTTCCAGTCCGGCTGGGCGATGATCCCGACCTTGTATCCGTAGGATTCCAGCACACGGCTGATGATTGCGGAACCGAAGGACGGATGGTCCACATAGGCGTCTCCACAAACATAGACGAAATCACACTGGTCCCAGCCTCTTTTTTCCATATCTGCCCGACATACCGGGAGAAAATCATGTATCATATGTTATGTCCTTATTCATTTTATCGTTGAACCGGCAAATGAGCCAATCTTATAAAAACTACAGTAATTCTCTGTAATCAGAGATCACCGCATCCGCAAGCGCTCTCTTCTCATCCATCAGATCTGCCGAAAAATCATCCTCCATGGCGATCACCGGCATCCCCGCCGCTTTGCCTGCCATGATCCCCGCCGGGATATCCTCAAACACGAGGCAGTTCTCCGGTTGCACACCAAGACGTTTTGCGACTTCGAGGTAGATATCCGGCTCCGGCTTTCCGTGAGCCACCTCACAGGCTGTCACCACCGCATCAAAGTATTCTTTCACCTTCAAAGATGTCAGGACCGCATCTACGATCTCGCTTCCGTTGCTGGTCCCGATTCCTGTGCGGATCCCGTTCTCCTTGCAGTATTTCAAAAATTCCAGCACACCCGGCTTCAAGGGTACTTCATGACGGTACTTGTCGATCGACATCCGGGTCCAGACTGCCTTAATCTCGTCAAGGCTTAACGGGAGATCAAACCGCTCCTTAAAATATACCGCCGTCTCCGAAAAGCTCATTCCCTCGATCGCTCTCTGGATATCGTCCGGGCATTCATAGCCGTAAGCTCCCAAAAATTCGATATCGATCGCCTCCCACATCCACATGGAATCCACCAGAGTCCCATCCAGATCAAAAAGCACCGCCTTTTTATTTTCCAAAAAATTCTTTATCATAAGTTTTCCAACAACTCCCGTTCTTTATCCGTCAGTTTCCGGTATTCCCCGGTCTTTAAAGCATCATCGAGCTTCAGCGGCCCCATAGACAAGCGTTTTAAGTGAAGCACCGGACAGCCGGTCTCCTCCATCATGCGCTTAACCTGATGGAATTTCCCCTCGTGAAGCGTGAGCCGCACGAGACTCTCCGCCGCTGTCCCCGTCTTCCGGTCCTCCGCTCTTCTCTCTAAGATCTCCAGCTCCGCAGGCATACAGGAAAGTCCGTCCGCAAGCGTCATTCCTTCCCGGAACTTATCTACCGCCTCATCTGGGACAAAGCCCTCGCATCTCGCCTCATACACCTTATCCACGTGATGTCCCGGTGAGAGAAGACGGTGGGCCAGCGCCCCATCGTTTGTGATGAGAAGCAGACCTTCTGTATCGATATCAAGACGGCCCACCGGGAACAGGTCTTTTCGGCTTTTTTCATCGATAAGATCCACCACGGTCTTTCTGCGGCGGTCCTCCGTCGCGGAGATCACACCCTGGGGTTTATTTAAAAGGTAATATTCCAGTTCCACGTATTCTACCGGCGCATTGTCAAGACAGATCGTGTCTTCGCCTTTCTTTATCTTCGTCTCAGGCTTTTTTACGATCACACCGTTCACCGTGATCCGTCCTCTCCGGATCATCTCCTTGAGCTCCGTCCTCGTCCCTTTTCCCATATCAGCCAGATATTTATCCAACCGGATTGCTTTTTCCAAGTATTTCTCTCCTTCCGAATCCCGTGCTTTTCTGGTCCAGTCCGTATTCATTCTATTGGGAAATGCAGAATTCCCGGAAAATATGGACTTTTAAATAAAAAAGCACACTATCTTTATCATATCAAAATTCCGGTGAAAGTACAATGAAAATAATAGAAAGAGTTTATCTGGTGTTACAGTTCAGCCATGCGCTGGTTTGAATGAGAAAGTGTGTTGCAAGCTTGCTTGCATAAGCACTTTTTCATCCAAATCAGCATATGGTGGAACCACCAGGCTTCTTGTTTTCATGAATATGAAAACAAGAAGATGTAATGGCTGAACTGTAACTATCTGGGGCACCCGGTAAACCTGATCTAAATATCCTCATTAGGAGTATTTATGATAAAGACATCAATCCTGGCTCTTTTCTCCCTGCTTTTTATGATCTTTCACGCGGGCCTTGTGACAAAAGGTGCAGCAGCCGGACTTCTTTTGTGGTATTCTGCAGTGGTACCGGCGCTGTTTCCATTTATGGTTCTGTCCTCCATTCTCTCTGCCTCCGGCGGGATCTCCTGGCTTATGCAGCCGTTTACGGTGGTTTTCCGTTTCTGCGGGCTGTCAGCAGACGGATGGTATGTTCTCCTCACAGGGCTCCTCTGCGGCTGCCCTATGGGCGCAAAAACGTGCGCAGACTTTCTCGCGGAAAGGCGGCTCAGCTCCAGCGAGGCAAAGTTTCTCTTCGCCCTCTGTAATCACCCGAGTCCCATGTTTCTCGCAGGTTTCGTTTATCCCATGTTTGCCGCTCAGTTACCGCTTTTGTGCTTTGTCTTTGCCATTTACATGCCGCTCCTGCTGCTCGCTATCCCGGCACACTTCATTTATCACGCTCCTTTTAGTCCTGAATCCATCCCGGAAAATTCCGGTATTTCCCAACAACATCCAACTCCGAATTCCGCCAATGCGTTTTCTTCAAAGCACACACGATCAGATAAATCGTCCAGTTCTGCACTTTCCCTGGATGCCGCGATCCTGAATTCCGCAGAGATTCTTGTAAAGATCGGCGGCTACCTGATCTTTTATTCCATTTTGATCCTTGTGATCCGGAATACTCCTGAGATTCCAGCCCCAGCCCGTCTGTTTTTCTCTGGCGCAATGGAGATCACAACGGGGATCCGTACTGTCAGCGATTCTCTTACATATCCATATTCCGCTATCGCAGCTGCTGCCATATTCTCTTTCGGCGGCTTTTCCGCCATGTCGCAGACAAATGCAGTGATCCGGATACACCGATCCTCATCGGGATCCGCCGGCAGGACGGTCTCCTGCGGCGGCCGGCAGAATTCTGTACACGAAAAAACTGCCGGACTCTCCATCCGGCAGTATCTTCTCTGGAAAATTGCCCACGCCTCCCTGACAGCTGCCGTCATGGCAGTCCTCACCGGTGTTCTGCGTTTTTCCATATTTTAAATTCGTTTTGTTTCCATCAGCGATTCTGTACAGACTGACTGCATTAAGCGTTCTTACCATCGGTCTCCGGCGCAGCGTCTTCCTCTTTCTCTGTGATGATTCCGGAGGAAAGTTCCTTTCTGTTGGAGGAAACGATATCGTAGCTGGACTTCATGGAGTTCATGAACGCGTCGAAGCGGCCCTGGGCGCCTTCCATTGTGTGGTTCATAATTGTCTGAAGGCTCTTTAACATATCATCTGTGTACTGGATAGATCCCTGACGGACACTGTTTGCGTCAGCGACTGCGTTGTCAACGATAGTCTGGGCCTGGGCCTGGGCCTGCTCGATGATCTCATTTGCCTGGGCGTAAGCTCTCTGCATGATCTCGTGCTCGTTTACAAGCTCGTTTGTCTGGGCCGTTGCCTCTGCGAGCATTGCGTCTGCCTTGCTGTGGGCATCAGAGAGGATCGCATCCTGGTTGCTGATGATCTTCTGATACTGCTTGATCTCATCCGGGATTCTTAAGCGAAGCTCCACTAAAAGCTCGTCCAGCTCCTCTTTGTTTACGATGATCTTTGTTGTAGATAACGGCTGAAATTTACAGCTGTCGATATATTCCTCAATTTCATTGATTAACTGTTCAATTCTGCTCATGTCGTTTCCTTTTCCTTTCCCTTACACCTGACTGCCTTGTCTCTCACGCAGTCTCTTATGTACTTCATCCGCCACATAAGGTGTTACAAAATTCGAAATATCCCCGCCGTAAGCCGCAACTTCCTTTACGGTACTGGAACTTAAGTACGCGTACTCAAGGCTCGTGGTCAGAAATACTGTGTCTATGCTGGTATCCATCACGCGGTTTAACTGGGCGATCTGGAGTTCATATTCGAAGTCAGTGATCGCGCGGAGTCCACGGACAACGGCGTTGGCGTTGCATTCCTTTGCAAAGTCAACGGTAAGTCCCGCAAAGCTCTTTACCTCCACGTTCGGAATGTCTTTTGTGACCTCTTCTAACATCTTAACACGTTCTTCCACAGAAAACAATGGCGTTTTCGCGCGATTATTGAGAACGCCGATGATCAGATGATCGAATAATTTTGATGCCCTCTTGATAACATCGATATGTCCCAGTGTGACCGGGTCAAAACTTCCCGGATAGATTGCTGTCTTCATGATTTTTGTCTATGCCGCAGGCTGCTGCGGTTTATCTCCTCATTTTATGTGTTTTTTCTGGCTTTGTTCTGGCAATTTCCAGCCTGTGATCTGTCATTCGTACTGGTCACTTCATTACACTTTCTTAATCTTAAGGAAAACATGTTTATTCGTCTTATATTCTTTGATCTTCACGATCTCATACCCGAGTGCACCAGCCCAGGAAAAATCCACGTCAAGAGCTTCCTCAGCGATGATCAGCGTCTCTTCGTCCGCGAGACAGGTATCCTTTAATGCCTCAAGGACTTTTTTCGGAAGATCCATCCGGTACGGTGGATCCATAAAGATAAAGTCAAACGACTTTCCATCCCGGTCAAGTCTCCGAACTGCCTCTGTCACATCCGCAGACATGACCCTGGCCTTTTCTTCCAGGTGGGTTGTCTTTAAATTCTCCCGGATGCAGGAAATCTGTCCGTCACCCTTATCGACAAAGACCGCTTCCTTCGCCCCGCGGCTTAATGCCTCGATCCCGATCGCGCCGCTTCCCGCGAAAAGATCCAGGAATCTTGCCCCGTAAAGGTCATTCTGAAGCATATTGAACAGGGTCTCTTTTATCCGGTCCGTGGTGGGTCTTGTCTCCATTCCATCCACCGTCTTTAAAAGCAGCCGTCTCGCGCTGCCTGCAATCACTCTCATATTTCAACCTCTGAATATTGCAATTATTCGTAACTGTTCTGCATGTCTGCGCACTTGCTACGCTGACCGTAAGAAAGCATACCCATTATAATCGCATTTTTTCTATTATACAAGTATTTTTTGCTGTAACATACTCAGTTACTGTCTGCGGCAAGGCGTGAATCGTGACACGGAAAAAGCCCTCACAGGGCAGATGGAACTGATGAGGTCCCGTCTTTCCTGCGAAGGCTTTCCGGATGCTCAGGCTTTATTTACCTGCCATCTTCTTCTCCTGCTCTTCGATCATCTTCTTGACCATATAGCCGCCGACGCTGCCGTTCTGGTAAGAAGTCAGATTGCCGTTGTAGCCGTTTGTGAGCGGTACTCCGAGCTCATCTGCGATCTCCATTTTGAATTTGTCCATCGCTTCCTTTGCTTCCGGAACTACTACACGGTTAGAAGAACTGCTTGTGTTAGACATAAGATACGCCTCCTTTTAGTGTAATGCCTTTTACTGCTTTCGCATCGGGCATGTTTGATGGTACGTTCCTAGTATGATCGTCCTGAAAAATAATACACTGGAAGGTTTTGTGTGAAATGTCGTTTTCTTGCAATTCAACCACTTCGTGCTGTCTGTCGGCTCTGCCTGCAATTCAATATCAGCGGCTTCGAGACTTTTTATCTCTCTTTAAGTGCAAGAAACGCGCAGAGATTCCCTCGTTTCTCCCCCATCGCCCTGTGGGAAAACAGCTTATCCGGGTTGCACTTTGTGCAGATATCTGTGACGGAAATATTCTTTGACGGCACTCCGGCTTCCATCAGGATTCGGCGATTTGCCTCCCAGAGATCCAGCTGACGCTTCCCGATCACGCCGCTCTTAGACGGGAAGACAATGTGTTCACAATCCTCTTTCGAAAATGCATCACGAAAGTTGTCCGCCACATCTTCCCCGACCTCATAACAGTCGCTGCAGATACTCGGTCCCACGCAGCAGATCAGGTCTTCCGGGACAGTTCCGTATTCCTGCTTCATCGCATGTATCATCTTTTCCCCCATGCGGTTCACGGTTCCTCGCCAGCCGGAATGTGCGAGACCAATGGCATGGTGTTTCGGATCTACAAAATATAACGGGACACAGTCCGCAAAAAATGTCACAAGCGTCACGCCCGGCATGTTCGTCAAAAGTCCGTCGATATCCCGGTAGTCCCGGTCCTTCACAACGCCTTTTCCGAGATCATCCGCGGAGACGACTCGGATATTTGTCGTGTGGGTCTGCCAGGTTAAGACCATTTTTTCCCGGTCTACACCGAGAGCCGCCGCCATCCTGCTGTAATTCTCCAGCACATGTTCCCGGTTATCACCGCGGGTAAAGGAAAAATTCATGGTCGAATACCAGCCCTCGCTGACACCGCCCATTCTCGTGGAGAACGCGTGAGTGACGATTCCCGTGGCATCAAGTACCGGAAATGTCAGATATGTGACACTGCTCTTTGTCACTTCTCTCATATGATCCGCCGCATCTGTTTTTCTGATCCACTGATTCATAAATTTTCCCCTTTCCGAGATATCTCATGCAAAAAACATAAGACTATTTCATTAAAAAGCGTTTCTGATATACGTGATCTCTTCCCCATCGATCCCCGCCGCATCAAACCGGCACGGAGTCTCCTCCGGAAGTTGATGGGAAAACAGATAATACACCGCTGCATTCCGGATCCGCATGGCCTTCCTGTGGTCGATGGCTTCCAGTGAAAAACCAGCCGAGCCGCTGGCGCGGAATTTCACCTCGATAAACACGAAATATTTTCCATCCTTCGCGATAATATCGATCTCGCCCTGCTTGCAGCGGTAATTCCTCTCCAGGATCATAAATCCGTTCTGTTTTAAAAAGGCAGCGATCTTTTCTTCATAGATGCTGCCTGTTGCCCGATTATTCTTTGTCACGCTCATCCCCCGATTTATGACAACGCAGTCCATACAGCTCATCTCCTGCAGCCGCATAAACATTTTTATTCTCTCTTTACACCTGATCCTCGAGCCTGCCAATTTATACGAATTTGGTAATAAACGTCCGTCTGTGGATCGGTGTCGGACCAAACTCCTTGAGCGCTGTGATATGCGCCGGAGTTCCGTATCCTTTATGCTTCGCGAAACCATACTCCGGATATTCCTTATCATACTCCTCCATCATATGGTCTCTGGTCACCTTTGCGAGGATGCTGGCCGCAGCGATAGAAACGCTCTTCGCGTCGCCCTTGATGATCGGCACCTGGGGAACCGCAATGCCCGGGATCGTCACCGCATCGTTTAAGAGGATCTGCGGCGCCGGATCGAGCTTTGCGATCGCCTGCCGCATTGCCTCATAGGTCGCCTGTAAGATATTGATCTCATCGATCCGCTCCGGGCCCACGATCCCCACAGACCAGGCGATTGCTTTCTCCTTGATTTCCAAGAACAGTTCCTCCCGGCGGCTCTCAGAGAGCTTCTTTGAGTCGTTCAGATAAAGGATCCGGCAATCCTTCGGCAGGATCGCCGCACCGGCTGCTACAGGGCCCGCAAGAGGTCCACGGCCTGCCTCATCGATTCCGCAGATGAACGCGCAATCCTCATACTGTCTCTCGAATTCCCGCATAAGAGAGAGACGTTCCAGTTCCTTCTCAAGTTTTTCTCCCGTCAGCACCCGTCTTGCCATATTCTGCCCAGCTCCTTATCCTCACATAATTTCTCTGCCTGCATGCGCAGCTTCTCCCCTTTCATTTCATCAAAACAGTCATCATCTGAATAATTCCGGGAAATATCTGCACACCTCTGCATTTTCAGAGTTTTATATTATTCCGCTTCTTCTTTCTTTTCCGGCATCTCCAGCGTAATCCTTCCAAGCTTTCCACCCCGGAATTCATCGAGCAGCAGTCTCGCAGCCTTCGTGAGATCATTCACCCCGCCTTTCGTCAGGCATGCGCGGGCTGCCGCGATCTCATCGAGAAGCTCATACGGCTTCTTTCCGTCCTCCTCGATTCCATAGCGCTCCTTTAAGAGTCCCGGAGTGATATTCCTAAGATAGTCCGCAAGCTCGGATGCCAGCTCATCTTTTTCCAGGATCTCATCGTTGATGGAACCTAAAAATGCCAGTAAAAGTCCCACTCTCTGGTCCTCAAATTTCGGCCATAAGATCCCTGGGGTGTCAAGAAGCTCCACCTGCTTGTTTAAGCGGATCCACTGGTTTCCTTTTGTGACGCCAGGCTTATTTCCGGTCTTCGCAGCCGCCTTTCCGGCAAAGCTGTTGATGAAGGTGGATTTTCCCACGTTCGGGATCCCCACCACCATGGCGCGCACCGGGCGGTTTAAGATTCCGCGTCTTCTGTCGCGCTCGATCTTCTCCTTACATGCCTCCTGGATCAGGGCATTCAATTGCTTTAAGGTTGCCTTCGCCCTCGCGTCGATCTTCATGACCTGGAAACCCTGGCTCTCAAAGTAAGTGATCCACACCGCGTTTGCCTTCTCAGAAGCGAGATCTGCCTTGTTTAAAAGGATCACACGGCCTTTTCCAGCTGCGAGACTGTCAATATCCGGGTTGCGGCTGGCTAACGGCGCGCGCGCGTCCACGAGCTCGATCACGAGGTCTACAAGCTTCACGTCCTCTTTCATGGCGCGTTTCGCCTTTGTCATATGGCCTGGATACCACTGTATATTCATAGTAATTGTCTCCGTCCTTTCCTGCTACCGGACGAAACCAAGTCTGGAAAATGGCTGAAACCGCAGCCAGACGCGTCCGATGAGATTTTCCCGTTTTATATTTCCAATGCCGGAAAACCGGCTGTCTTCACTTGATTCCCGGTTGTCTCCCAGGAGAAAATATTCATCCTCCCCAAGCTCCACCGGATATTCGGCTGCCCCGGCGATCGTGGCCTCACCAAGACCGTCCTGCGCCTTTAAGAGTTCCCCATTGATATAGATGGACCCGTTTTTGATCTGGACCGTTTCCCCCGGAAGTCCGATGATCCGCTTGATTCCAGGCTGCTGCCCTTCCCGCTCAAACACAACGACATCAAGCCGGTTCGGTTTCCCGATATCGTAGGACAGGCGGTTCATCAATACCACATCTCCGGATTCCAGCACGGGCTTCATGGAACTTCCATTCATCTCAATCCTGCTTCCAAAACAAAACACAAGATAACACGCAAGGGCAACCATGACTGCGCAGTCGACCGCCCATTCCGTGAGCCGGTGAAGTCTGTTCGATTCCTTTTCCTCAAAAAATTCCATGGCGAGTCCCCCTCTCTGAAAGGCAATTGTTCCGTGACTAAGTCACTCCCACAATTGCCGCCAAAATTCGTAATCCGGGCTATCGCCCTGCTTACTTATATCGGCTTGGCTGTCAAATGTCTGCCCATCCTTGCGCGCAAGTACGCAGTCTGGTCATCCGCTTAACAACACTTTCATATAAAAAGAATGTGCCTTGGCACATTCTCGCGCCTCGCGCGGTCGCTTGCGACAATCTACATCTTCGCGCGAGTGCGCATCCTTGGCACGTTAGTGCCTTTTAATGTAACAGGGAATTCCTCGGAATTTCCTGTTACATTAAAAACAAAGGGACAATTTTCATTGCCCCTTTGATCTACTGACTCTCTGTACAGTTATGAATTATTTTACTAATTCTTTAACCTTTGCTGCCTTACCTACTCTTGTTCTTAAGTAGTAAAGTTTCGCACGACGAACTTTACCTCTTCTAACAACCTCAACGTTCTCAACAGACGGGGAATGAAGCGGCCATGTTTTCTCAACGCCGATACCGTTGGAGTTCTTTCTTACTGTGAAAGTCTCTCTAACGCCGCCGTTCTGTCTCTTGATAACTGTACCCTCGAAAACCTGGATTCTCTCACGGTTTCCCTCTTTGATCTTAGCGGATACTCTTACAGTGTCACCTACGTTGAAGCTCGGTACAGACTCTTTTAACTGTGCAGCTTCGATATTCTTGATAATGTCGTTCATTGATATGAACCTCCTTAAAGTATTCGATGTTCTTACCCGCATCATCTTTTCCTGCGGCAGCGGACCATCTCTTATGATTTAAGCCTCCGTATCGACAGGATTTCCCCGTCTTTCGGATACCACAGTTTTGTATTTTACCATACCGTCAGCCAAAATGCAAGCGGTTTTCTCAAAAATCGCACAATATTTGTTACAGTTCAGCCATGCGCTGGTTTGAATGAGAAAGTGTGTTGCAAGCTTGCTTGCATAAGCACTTTTTCATCCAAATCAGCATATGGTGGAACCACCAAGCTTCTTGTTTTCATGAATATGAAAACAAGAAGATGTAATGGCTGAACTGTAACCAATATTTGTGGAGCGAAAGTCTCATTTTTCCAGCTGCTGCACGGATCAGGCGGTCTCTTCCCCGTCATGTTCCGCCGATGCTTTCTCTTTATTTTTGACCTTCTGGGCGTTCTCCAATTCCTGCTGTCTCAACAGTTCGTCGAGAAACTTCTGCTCCTTCTTCGACAGGACCGCATCCTCAAGAAGCTCCGGCCGGTTCTTTAACGTTCGGATAATGGACTGTTCCCTGCGCCACTTCTCCACATTCGCGTGGTGGCCGGAAAGCAGGATATCCGGCACCTTTTTGCCCATGAATACTTCCGGACGGGTATACTGGGGATACTCCAGAAGATTATCATGGAACGTCTCAAACTCCGCAGATACGTTATTGTTCAGCACTCCCGGCACAAGTCTTGAGATGCAGTCGATCATCATCATCGCCGGCAGTTCACCGCCCGTAAGGACATAATCTCCTGCGGAGAGATAATCTGTAGCGATCATCTCGAGGACACGCTCATCCACGCCTTCATAATGGCCGCAGAGGAACACCAGATCTTCCTCCTGCGCAAGATCTTCCGCGATGCTCTGGTTGAAGGTCTGACCCTGCGGTGTCATATAGATCACACGTGGTTTCTTTCCGATCTTCTCCACAAGAGCCGCGTAAGCGCGGTAAATCGGCTCTGCCTGCATGACCATCCCGGCTCCTCCTCCGTATGGATAATCATCCACCTTGCCGTGGCGCTCCAGCGTATAATCACGGATGTTCACTGCCTCAAATGATACGATTCCCTTTGCAGCCGCGCGGCCGAGAATACTCGTCTCCAGACCGTTCATGATCATTTCCGGGAACAGGGTAAGTACATGAAAGTTCATCGATACCTCCCCTACAGATCGAGAAGTCCCGGGAGAACATGAACAAGCATTTCTTCCTTGTCGAGATCCACGTCCAGGATGCAGTCGCGGATCGCCGGGAGAAGAAGCTCTTTTCCCTCCGGTGTCTTCACGCAGTACACATCATTCGCTCCGGTCTCCATGACATCCGTCAAAGTTCCAAGTGTCTCTCCCTCGTCTGTGACAACGTTAAGTCCGATGAGGTCTGTGATAAAGAACTCATCCTCCTCCAGCGGGATCGCCTGATCTCTTGTAATAAGAAGATCCTTCTGACGCCAGCCTTCCACCTCGTTCATGGTGTCCACGCCATCAAATTTCAGGATGACCATATTTTTAAAGAATTTCACCTGACGAATCTTTAACTCCCGTGTCTCTCCTCTTCCGAGATCCAGAATCACTTTATCTAATTTTTTAAAGCGCATCACATCATCTGTGGTCGGATAGACCTTCACCTCGCCGCGCACGCCGTGCGGGGAGGTAATGACGCCTACGCGAAGATATTTTTCCATATTGTCTCCTTAATGACAGAAAGGGGACTGCAGCCGGGAAAAATCCTGTCCACAGTCCCTCACGATTACTGAATTTCAACAATCACTTTCTTATCCATCTTGGAAGAAGCTGCCTTCACAACGGAGCGGATGGCTTTCGCGATCCTTCCCTGCTTTCCGATCACCTTTCCCATATCGGTCGGGGCAACCTTAAGCTCAATGACGATCTCTTCTTCTTTTTCAGATTCCGTAACAACGACTTCATCTGGATTATCAACCAGCGCTTTGGCGATAACTTCTACCAATTCCTTCATTGAATCCACCTCGATTACTGGATACCGGCTGCCTTTAAGAGCTTAGCAACAGTCTCAGTCGGCTGAGCGCCTGTTCCTAACCACTTCTTAGCTGCTTCCTCGTCGAATTTGATGGTGCTCGGCTCTGTGTTCGGATCGTAGTATCCAACCTCTTCGATGAAGCGACCGTCTCTCGGGGAACGGGAATCTGCAACGATAATTCTATAGAAAGGAGCCTTCTTCTGACCCATTCTTCTTAATCTCATCTTAACTGCCATGACAATTTCACCTCCTTGGTTTTTTCGTTTATCAGCCATGCGGGAATCGCATTTGCCTTCTTATCATAAATTGCGGTATTTAGAAAGGTAATTTCATCTTTCCAAGCATCCCGCCCAGTCCGCCAAGCCCTTTCCGCTTGCCGCCTCCCATCATTCCGGGAAGCTGCTTCATAAGCTTTTTCGACTGTTCAAACTGTTTGACGATCCGGTTCACCTCGGCAATATCTACGCCGGCTCCCTTTGCAATCCTCTGTTTTCTCGACGGATTTAAGAGGGACGGATTCGCCCGCTCCCCCTTCGTCATAGAGAGAATGATCGCCTCCACTTTATCCATGGATCTCTCGTCTATTTCAACATTTCCCTTCATCTGAGACATTCCCGGCATCATGTTTAAGATGCTGTTCATGCCGCCCATTTTTTTGATCTGGCGCATCTGATCCAGGAAATCGTTAAAATCAAATTCTGCTTTGCGAAGTTTCTGGCTCATTTCTTTTGCCTTCTCTTCGCTCACCTCAAACTCGGCTTTCTCAATCAGGGAAAGGATATCACCCATTCCAAGGATTCTCGAAGCCATACGGTCCGGATAAAACTGTTCCAGATCGGAGAGCTTCTCGCCCATACCGACGTAGAGGATCGGTTTTCCCGTCACGGCACGGATCGATAACGCCGCACCGCCTCGTGTATCACCGTCAAGCTTTGTTAAGATTACGCCGTCGACGCCGATCTTATCATTGAAGCTTCCGGCTACATTTACTGCATCCTGACCGGTCATCGCGTCGACAACGAGGATCGTCTGGTCGACTTCAACGGCTTCCTTGATATTGACGAGCTCATCCATCATGGACTCGTCGATCTGAAGACGTCCTGCCGTATCGAGGAATACGAGATTCATGCCTTCTTTTCTGGCATGTTCCACAGCGGCTTTCGCGATATTCACCGGATTCTGGTTATCACCCATCGTGAAGACCGGAACTCCGACTTTCTCACCGTTTACCTGTAACTGTTTGATCGCAGCAGGACGGTAAACGTCGCAGGCCGCAAGGAGCGGCTTTCTGCCCTTCGCCTTAAACTTTCCGGCAAGCTTTGCCGTAGTCGTTGTCTTACCTGCACCCTGAAGTCCGATCATCATGATCACGGTGATCTCATTCTGGGGCTTTAAGGCAATCTCTGTGGTCTCGGAACCCATAAGCTTTACGAGCTCCTCATTTACGATTTTTATTACCATCTGTCCCGGAGTCAGGCTCTCTAAGACATCCTGTCCGATCGCACGCTCCTGTACAGAACTGATAAACTGTTTAACAACTTTAAAACTTACATCGGCTTCCAGGAGAGCCATCTTGACTTCCTTCAGGGCAGCTTTTACATCTGCCTCTGTCAGTCTTCCTTTGCCTCTTAAGTTTTTAAAGACATTCTGTAATTTATCGGCTAAACTTTCAAATGCCATGAAAACTCTCCCTCTGACTTACAGCTTCCCGATCTCTTCGGAAATCGCTTCGATCCTGTCGATCAGGGATCGGTCGCCGTCCTTTTTATATTGGCCAGCCAGTTCCTTAATCTCTTCTACCATTTTCTTTGTCTGGTTGAATTTCTCGACAAGCTTCAGTTTTTCCTCGTATCCGGAAAGAATCTTGTCACAGCGCTTCACCAAGTCATGCACGCCCTGTCTGCTGATTCCCTGTTCTTCGGCGATCTCGCTGAGGGACATGTCATTAAATACCACATCTTCATATACACGCCGCTGGTGCTCCGTTAAGAGCTCTCCATAGAAATCATACAGAAGACCCTGTGCTACAATTTTTTCCATATCAGGTCACCTTCGATATCATACTATAAACGGAGATGGTTGTCAAGTGTTTTTGCTTGACGTTTTATTTATTTTTAATTTTTCTTTTCAGACACCTGGCAATATATGTCCTCTGATCTGGAAATATCCCGTTAAACCGGGCCTTTCATTTTTCCATAAAACATAAACACCCGCCGTCAGGCAGGTGTTTATGTACTCTTATATAGGAAGGAGCGATTATTTTATAAAGCTACCAGTACCATATCTTTTGCAGATTCCGGAAGTTCTTCACCATCCATGGATACGCTTAATACAAAGTTTACATGGTATTTTGCACTGATCTGATCCAGTTCTGCGAGAGTTGCAGTGATATCTTCTCCCTCAAGACCAGCGAGCTTCAAGAAGCTGTCGAGATACATAGCCTCGAGGTCGTGATCCTGGGAAATAATTCCGCAGATGAAACCGATAAAGCCTTCAGCCGTACTTACAGAGAACTCCGCTACGTTGATTAAGCGGATCTTATTGTTAAGCTCGTACATATGTTTCGAGCTCTTATCAAGGTAAACGATTGAACCTTTTGCCTCTTTCACAGCTGTGTTAGCCATATCAAGTAAATATTTAGTTTTTCCTTTTCCCTTCCGTCCTGCGATGATCTGAACCATAATGCACTCCTCCTTGGATTTTATATATTTTGTATAAAAAATCTCTTGTTTGTAAATTTATTATAGACTATTTGCTGAAAATTTGCAACCATTATTTCTAAATTTCGAAATAATTTCATACAAAAGCAGAATGTACTTCCAACACCTGCAGAATCTGCCGCCGACAGTTCTTTACGGATGCCGGGAGCAAAAAACAGGACACGAAAGCCTCCGAATCCCCCGAAAACTTTCATATCCTGTTCATTCACGCTTTTTTCTTCCTGTTTTCCGCTATCGGTCGATCTTCTCAATGATCGTCGACATATCCGAATAGAGGGCATCGCGGCTGTCCGCGTGCATTACAACGGATGCGTACTCTTTTCCGTCCGCGTCCCTCTCCCCCATGATCAGGCAGTAGCCCGCCGCCTGGGTGGTTCCGGTCTTTCCGCCGAATACGGAGAGGCCCTCCGGCATCTCTTTCTTTCCGAGCATATAGTAGTTGCTGACACTCCAGGATGCGGTCTTGTCCGATCCGTCCGCCCCTTTATAGGTCCCCGTGTATGTCTTCGTCCCGATAATATCCCGGAACTTCTCATACTTTAACGCCTCATGGAACATCAAATAGAGATCATAGGCGGTCATATAGTGATCCGCATTCGTCAGACCGTTGGCATTCGCAAAATGCGTCCCTGTTGCACCGATCCGTACAGCCTCTTCATTCATCATCTTCACAAAGCCCTCGATGGATCCGCCCATGTGGACCGCGATAGCATTCGCCGCGTCGTTTCCAGATGGGATCAGAAGGCCGTAAAGAAGCTGCTCCAGTGTCAGCTTGTCTCCGGGAACGACTCCCGCCATGGAGGAACCGATCTCCGTGATCACCGACTCCTGGGGAACCGTCACCACATCATCAAGATTCCCATATTTTAAAGCAATAAGTGCCGTCATGACCTTTGTCGTGCTGGCAGGGTTTCTCCGTTCAAAGACATCCTGTGCGAAAACAGCATTTCCGCCGTCTAACGGAAACACTCCGGCAGACTCCGCTGTGAGCGTCTCATCCACGCTCGTTTCATCTGTCACTACCGCCAGATCTGCCGCAAATCCATCCGCCGTCCTTCCGCTTCCGGAGGCGGCAAACGTCCCGATCCTCTGATCCAGGGCGTAGGAGCTTCCTGCACCTGCGGACTTCGCGCAGCCAGACGCGCCAAGAACCAGGCAGAGTCCCACGATTCCCGGGATCCATCTTATCTTCTTTCCCATTACTTATACATCTCGCGCCATTCCAGATCGCCGCGGTCCAAGGCCTTGATCAGAAGTTCCGCCGTAGCGAGGTTTGTCGCTAACGGGACATTGTGGATATCGCAGAGTCTCACAGCCTTGTTGACATCCGGCTCATGGGACTTCGGGGACAGCGGATCTCTTAAGAAAATCACGAGATCCATATCGTTGTTCTCGATCTGTGCTCCCATCTGCTGCTCTCCGCCAAGATGCCCCGGCAGAAATTTATGGATATTTAAGTTTGTGACTTCCTCGATGAGTTTGCCGGTGGTTCCGGTCGCATAGAGGTTATGTTTACTTAAGATTCCCTTGTACGCAATACAGAAGTTCTGCATCAGTTTCTTTTTGGAATCATGAGCGATCAGTCCAACATTCATAACAATACCTCCTAGAATTCTAGTTTATTTTGCTGCAGTCCGACGTTTAAGAGAACGCCGATGCCGATATAAAGACTTACCAGAGAACTTACACCATAACTGATAAACGGAAGCGGAAGCCCGGTGTTCGGGAAAATTCCGGTGGCAACCGCAATGTTTGTAAATGCCTGGAATCCAACGAGAGCAGCTATTCCCGTACAGAGAAGCTTTCCAGTCAGGTCTCTCGTTCTCCCTGCCATTCGCAGGCATTCAAATACAAAGAGAAGATACAGGACCAGCACAAGCATGCAGCCCACAAAGCCCATCTCCTCGCCGATCACGGCGAAAATAAAATCGGTGTGTTCCTCCGATAAGAAATTTCCGTTCTTTACGGAAATGGCCGTTTCATTGAGCAGGCCCTTTCCATACAGCATTCCCGATCCGATGGCCATCTTTGAGTTATCCTGCTGGACATTCAGGTCCGCGTATTTTCCAGGATTGACGAAGGCAAGGATTCGGTTTACCTGGTATCCTGTCAGAAACGGCACAGCGCCCCGCTCGGCGAGAAATACCGTGAGGGCCAGCCCCGGGATCACGACGGCGGCAGCGCCGACGATCCATTTGTAGCTGAGTCCCGCGACAAAGATCAGGCATACGATGATAAACATGATAACGATACTCGTGGACAGATCCGGCTGCTTCATAATTAGAAGCAGCGGAACAGCAGCAAACGCTCCGACGATGATCAACGTGCGGAGATTATTGATCTTCTCCTGATTTCGCTGCAGAAACCAGGAGAAGAAAATGATCAGACCGATCTTAACAAATTCCGACGGCTGGAAACGTCCGATAACAGGAAGCGTGATCCAGCGTCTCGCACCAGTTCCGGCTCCTCCGAACTGTCCCGCAACGATGATCGCGAGAAGGATCGCCACACATCCAAGGTAGATCACGCCGGTGCAGCGCATCAGTTTGTGGTAATCTGTCAGAGCCAGGAAGAGCATGATCACCAGTCCGCCGAAAAGGCCGATCAACTGGCGGTTGATATAGCTTCTGTCTCCGTTTACCGCGCTGTTGATCACGAGAAGCCCGATGGCGTTTAATGCCAGGGCATAGAACAGCAGGCGGAAATTGAAGTTTTTAAAATTGTATTCTGAAAACATGTATTAAAATGTCCCCTTAACTAGCAGTTCACGAACCGGGATGCTGGCGTACAGGACAGGGAGCTTCTCTCCCACCCTTTTGTGGTCCATATGGATCACCTTGACCTCCAGCTGCTCCGGATCGATCATCATATATCTTGATATGACTTTTATCATGTCGTTTTTTAACATCTCGAGGATCTCCGGCGTACATCCGGCCCGGTCTGCGATCAGCAGAAATTCAAGCCGTTTTTTTGCTATGTTTCCGGAATTTCTTCCTGTCAGGATATGGAACAGCCTCTTCTTCATTTATGCCCGTTTTAAGAGACCGCTAAACATATGGAAGAATCCTTTATTTTTCTCAAGCCCCATAAGCGGCACCTCCTGACCAAGTATCCGCTTACAGATATTAAGATAAGCCTGTCCGGCAAAGGAATTCATTCCCACCAGAGGTTCCCCCTGGTTCGTGGAGATCACGATCTCCTCATCGTCCGGGATCGCGCCGAGGATTGGGATTCCGAGAATATCCGTCACGTCCTCCATTGACATCATATCCCCGCGCCGGACCATATCCATCCGGATCCGGTTTACGATGAGATCCATCTTTGAGATCTCATCTGCTTCCAGAAGACCGATGATCCGGTCAGCGTCACGAATTGCTGACACCTCGGGAGTCGTCACCACAAAGGCACGGTCCGCTCCGGCGATGGCATTCTTAAATCCCTGCTCGATTCCGGCAGGACAGTCTAACAGTACATAATCAAACTCTTCTCTCAGGTCATCCACCAGCTTTCGCATCTGGCCGGGAGTCACGGAAGACTTGTCCCTGGTCTGGGCGGACGGAAGTAAAAACAGGTTTGGATATCTTTTGTCTTTTATCAGTGCCTGCTTCAGACGGCAGTTTCCCTCCACGACGTCCACAAGGTTGTAGACGATGCGGTTCTCCAGTCCCATCACCACGTCGAGGTTTCTCAGACCGATATCTGTATCGATCAGAATTACTTTTTCCCCAAGCATGGCAAGTCCTGTACCGACATTCGCTGAGGTCGTCGTCTTGCCAACACCCCCTTTTCCGGATGTAACAACAATGACTTCACTCATAAGAATATCCTCCTGTATTCAGTTGTAATGTACCGCAGCGGTTCTATTATCTGAGAATGGCGCTGCCTGGACATAAATCCACAAAATATATTTTACATGAAAAAAGCAAAAAATTCCAGTAAAAAATAGAGTTTATAAAAAATTTACAGTTAAAGGTTGTCAAGCAACTAAACGGACTGCGTGCCTGCACGCAAGGACGGTTAGGCATTTGGCTTAAATAAAATTCAGTGCGCTCAGAAAGCTCTTCTTGATCGGCTCCTCTACAACTTTCCCGTTTTCAGACAGGATCATCATCGGCCCCCGTCCCAGGTGACGTCCGTTCCCGGCTTTTTTCAGGGAAAGCCCGGCGATCCGCACAGACATCGGTGCCATCTCGAAGGCGACGATCACCGCGTCCTCATTCCCGCAGACACCTGCGTAAGCCGCTCCGCGGAGCGCCCCTAAGACGACGATATTTCCTTTCGCGCTGACCTTCGCTCCCTTTTCCACGTCACCGATCACGACGATACTGGCTTCCGATTCCAGTTCATCCCCGTCCCGGAGATTTCCCTTGTAAAACTGTCCCGTGAGGGACGACAGCTCCATCAACCTCTCGTTCAGCGCTTTCTCACACTTCTTTGTCCTGTTTCCGTCCGTGTCGAGAAGACACAGCACCTCGATATCAGAATTATCCGTGATAGTCTGAACGACGCGGTACTCCTCCTCCGGTGTCAGATCCCGTCCTTCCAGTGTCAGTGTCATCTGGGCAGCTCCCCAGAATTTCGCCGTCGCCTTGAATTTCTTTGCGATTGCCTGAAGAACCTCATCAAAATCCAGGTCTTTCTCCAGATAGACCGTCATTCCCGCTTTATTTCCCTTGATTACGACAGCATCTTTCATCTTGAAATCCCCCTTTATGTAACTTCGGCAGGTAAACCAGACCGCCGGTCCGTCAACGCCTTACAGCCCGGCAGATTCGCCGGGCTGCAGCTTTTTGTTTGTGCAGTGCGTGGATTAGTCTCCGATCTCTACGTTCGAAGAGTTCAACGCACTGTTATTCAGAATGTAATTCAGGTCTGTATATCCGTAGTAGAAACGATATATATTTTTCGCGGCCGTCGCCGCGTTGGATGACGAATACCCATAGGGAATATTTACCGTCACCGCGATTTCGGGATTCTGGTACGGTGCAAAGGAAACGAAGAATGCATGGTTGATGCGGTGTCCGTTTTTGATCTCCTCGGCGGTACCTGTCTTGCCGGCGATATCCACCTCAAGATCGCTGAAGATCTTTCTCGCGGAACCGTCGGAGATAACCCGGCGCATACCGGTGTGGACCGCGTTCCATGTGGAATCCTTCACATCGATGACAGAGCGGACCTCCGGAGTGAAATCTTCTAAGAGATTTCCCTGAGAATCTGTCATCTTATCGAGAAGACTCAGTTTGAAGACTGTTCCCTTGTTGGCCACAGCCGTGATATATCTGGAAAGCTGGACGTTAGAGTAAGAGTTCTTACCCTGTCCGATGGAGGACGCCTCCGGCTTCTCCGTTGTCATCTGCGGCTCTCTCTCAGCGATCTCGATTCCAGATGTCTCATCCAGACCGAACAGCGACGCGTATTTCCGGATCTTCTCGATACCGAGCTCCGGTGAATAGTTGCCGTTCTCGTCCATGGAGAGACGGTGTCCCATCTCGGAGAAGAACACGTTGCAGGAGTTCTGGATACCGTGGACCACATCGAGAGGTCCATGCTGTCCCGGATAGATCCAACATCTCAACGCCGGTGAGATCTCCTTATAGATGCCGGTACAGTTCACCGTGTCGTTTAATCCGATGACTCCCTCCTCCAAAGCCGCTACCGCGATGATCGGTTTGAAGGTGGAACCCGGCGCTTTCTGTGCCTGAGTGGCATTGTTGAAGAGTGGCAGGGACTGGTCATTATTTAACTTATTGTAATACTCCGCATCCACAGTTCCGGAGAACTTGTTATTGTCGTAGCTCGGGTATGTCACCAGCGCCCGCACCTCACCGGTGTGGACGTCCGTGATGACCGCGCTGGCAGAACACGGATCCAGAGCCAGCTGGGCCGGTGTGATCTCGATATCGGAGATCTTCTTTCTGATAAACTGGAACGCGTACTCGTCTCCTCCCGCCTCCAGCATCCGGACTTCATTCTCGTCGTATGCCAGGATATTCTGGTCATAGAGGGCGAGGCAGAGTTCCTTTCCGGATACGGTGCCGTTGTTTACGAGATACCGGAAGATCTTCTTTGTGAAGGCCGCATCGTTCTGCAGGTCATCCAGCACATAATCCACGATGGTCCGGTAAATGCTGTCCGCGTCGGAATATCTGGACTCGATCTTTAACTTTGTCGTGTCGATCCAGCTCTCAGCGATTCCATCGTACAGGTAATCCCTGAGGCTGATGGAATCGTCTTTCCATGCCTTGTAGGTGTCGGACTCCTGGTCGATCTTATCCGTCTTGATGATCTGACGTTCGGAAAGCAGCGTGTAGATATACTGCATATAGGCAAACATATCTTCCGGCAGGTCCACCATCTTTCTTGCGGATCCGTCCGTGAGCTCGCTCCTGATCTGAGCCAGGATCTGCTCTCTCGACTGACTGTATTTCGCGTAAATATTTTTCTCTGTCTGGGATGCCTCCGGCGCGGAGAACGCAGAAAGATCCAGAACATTGTTGTTGATCAGCTGATAGTAAACATCCTTCACCGGAATCGGGATATTCGCCGCTTTCTTGTAATCGTTGTCATCCAGGTCACGGTTTACAAGCTTGTCCGTGATGATACCGGCGAGCTGCTGTTCCAGAATATGGTACACACCGATCTGAAGATCACGGTCCAACGTCAGGTAGATGTCATGTCCGGCCTCCGGCTCCGTCCTCTTAACAACCTCCAGGATCCGTCCCATACTGTCCACATACATGGTCTGGGAACCTTTCTTGCCCTGAAGTTCCGTCTCCATGGACGCTTCAATTCCGGTCTTACCCACAAGGTCTGTCAGCTCGTAATCCGGGTTCGTCTCCCGCAGTTTTTCGAGCTCATCATCCCATACTTTTCCGATATAGCCGATGATCGGCGCAAAATATACACTATCATTGTATACACGGATCGTGGATTCCTCGATTTCTGCACCCTTTAAGTTTCCGGAGTTTTCCAGGATATCCGTCATGGTCTCCTTGCTGACATCGGAGGCGATGGTCGTGGACTCATATTTCCGGTATGCAGTGAGTCCCATCGTGTAGCGGATGTTGATGATCCCGAGAGCTTCCTCGTCGGTGAACTCGATAGGAGCTCCGTTGTCATCCTTCAGCTGGTCAAGACCGTAGTACTTCACCCTGTCGTCAAAGACTTCCCTCGCCGTCACATCGGAAGGATATTTTCCTTCCGCGTCATCCAGCTCGTCCGTCTTTTTTAATCCGTAGTAATCGCTCAGGAAACGTCTTCTTGCCGTCTCACTGGTTGTCGTGAAGATCATCTCGCCGGAGGAATCATATCCAATGGAAAAATCACCTTCCACGCTCTCGCCATGGCGGTTCAAAATCCGGACAAGCTCTAAAAGCATCCGGTTTCTGTCATTGGATCTCTTGTAATCTCCGTTATCCTGAAGCGTCACATTGTACGACAGTTTATTATATGCAAGAACATTCCCGTTTCTGTCATAAATATTTCCACGGGTACCGGTAAGACTGATCTTTTTCTCCGTCTTTGCCATATAGTTTTCCTGGAACTGCTCTCCCTCCATGATCTGAAGATTGAACAGGCGCATGCCAAGGATCGCGTACAGCCCCACAAATACCACCGCCAGGATCACAAGTCTTGACGACAGCAGCTTTTTCAAAAACTCTTTCAGGATCTCAGAAAAATCGTTAAACAATCGTTGTGTCTCTCCTTTTTTCCATCTCTTCCAGTTTGCGGCTGATATACAGGAACAGCCGGTACAGGATCAGTGTTGTCACCACGGTGAAGATCGTCTCCGGCAGGATAATGTTGATGAAATAATAGCCGAAATGTAATCTTCCCCGCACCAGGAAGCCGAATACATAAAGATAGAAATTATAAAACACTTCGTTCAGCGCTGAAAGCACCAGCGGCAGCGTAATATAGTCCTCATAATAATACTTCGTGCAGATTCCGTTTACATAGCCCATCCAGATAAAGATCAGCGTGTGAAATCCGAGCGGACCTCCGGACGAGAGGTCCATCAGAAGTCCCACGATCAGACCGTATCCCATCCCCCAGGCACTTCCCCGGATAAACCCGAAGGAAAAGACAAGGATCACCATGAGATTCGGATATACCGCCAGGAACGGCAGCAGCGGAAAAATACATGTCTGCACGATAAATGCCAGAATCACCAGCAGAAAACTCGCGATGATCCGTTTCATATTGCTATTCATTGATCTCCGGCCCCGCATCCTTTAAGTCTGTGATCACCAGGACCTCCTGAAGTCTGTCGAACCTCGCGGCAGGAATCAGGTATCCCGATTTTGTCAGGTTGTCATTGTAGTCTACCGTGATGTCCGTGGCATATCCCACTAGGATTCCCGGTAGGAACTTTCCGCTGATATTAGAGGTGACGATCATGTCGCCGTCCTTGATATCATCGTCCTTTTCCATGTAAGAAAGCTTTAAGCGGCCCTCTTTAAAGAGCTGCAGATCACCTGCCACGATGCAGGAGTCCCCGGACTGCTGTGCCATGGCACTCACACGGCTGGAATCATCAATGATGGAGCGGACCGTGGCGTAGTTCGCGCCCACGTCTGTGACGATGCCAACAAGACCGCCGCCTGCGATGACATTCATGTCCTCCTTGATTCCGTCATCAGACCCTTTGTCGATGCGAAATACGGAAAACCAGGAGCCGGAGTCCTTTGCGATGATCCGGGCACCGATCTTATGGTACTGCATGTACTCCTGATCCAGCTCGTAGAGGCTTCTTAAACGCTCTAACTCAAACTGTTCGGAGCGGAGTCTCGTGTTCTCCTCCGTCAGTTCATCCACTCTCGTCTTTAAGGTCTCATTCTCCGCCAGTGCCGTCTTAAGCTTTCCGACACTGCTCAGTTCATTGTAGAGGCCGCCGCCAACCCGGTTCACGCCGGACTGGATCGGCACCAGCACATAGCCCACCGCGGTTCTCAGCGGGTTTAAGATGCTTCCCTTGATGGTCGTGATTCCGATCATGCAGACGCAGAGAAGCGACAGTCCAAATAGAAAATATTTCGTATTGTTTTTCATGTTTCAAAAATTCCCCGTTCTCTAAGGCTCACATAGGAATTATCTCCGATAATGATATGGTCTAAAAGCGGGACTCCCATAAGACTCCCTGCTTCCCGGACCCGTTCTGTGAAGAGGCAGTCTTCCCGGCTGGGTGCCGGGTCCCCGCTGGGATGGTTGTGGAGCAGGATGATCCCGCAGGCCCTGAAGCGCAGCGCCTCGATATAGATCTCCCGCGGTGTCGCGCAGGATGCATTCACCGTTCCCCTGGAGACTGTGATGTCCCTCAACAGAATATTTTTCGTGTTCAGGAGCAGAAGCTTTAAGTTCTCCTGCTCTAAATGGCGCATTTCCTCCATATAAAAAGCCGCCACTTTCGACGGTGCGTCAAAGACGATGGTCTTCTCCGATGCCGCCGCCTTCCAGATTCTGGCGGAGAGTTCTCCGATACAGGCAAGCTGGATCGCCTTCACCTCACCGACACCGCGGATCTCCTTATAGTCTTCCACTGTTCCATGGAGAAGTCCTGCGAGTCCCGGCGGATTTCCGGCATTTAAGATTTCCTCCGCCATGTCCCGCACCGGGATATTTTTCGTCCCGGAGCGCAGGATCACGGAGAGAAGCTCCGCGTCCGAGAGGGATACCGGACCTTTCTCCAGCACCTTCTCATAGGGGCGTTCTGAGATCGGAAGCCCCTTCATTGTCTTTCCATTTTTCTTTTCCATACTGACATTCCGCCTTTCCTGTCTCTCCAAGTACACGATACGGCAGATGTCCCCTTTTCCTACAGAAAATGGTAAATTAAAATTGCAATGATCACGCCGATGATGCTCGCCATCGTGATCCGGATGCTGAGTCCGAACGTGATCACGAGGATCCCGAGGTTAAGGATCAGTGGATCGTTAAGACCAAAGGATTCTCCAAAATTCAACCAGGAAAGTCCCGGCACCTTCGCTGTCATCTCCCCGATAAAGCCTCCCAAAACGATTCCGGAAAGCAGAAGGAGAAGCAGCGCCCAGGAACTTTTACTCTTCATACTGTTTCATTCCTCTCGATCGCTGGAACTGCGCATGATCGTCAGTCCCGGCGGCTGTTTGTTTCGCCTATGCAGGAAATTTTAGCATATTTCACGCCCAAAAACAATGAGTTAAGAAAAAGTTCACACTCTTACAGTGTCACGATCCCTGCATCCACTAACTTCTGAAGGGACATTAAGATACCGAGCTTCGCATGATACCATGTGAGTCCGCCCTGGAAGTATACCGCGTACGGCGGCTTGATCGGACCGTCTGCGGAAAGTTCGATTGAGGACCCCTGAACGAACGCTCCTGCTGCCATGATGACATCAGAATCGTATCCCGGCATCGCCCACGGCTCCGGAGTCACGAAGCTGTCCACCGGCGCTGCCGCCTGGATGCCCTCGCAGAACTTGATGACGCCTTCCGGTGTTCCGAAGGTGATGGCCTGGATGATATCGTGACGACTCTCAGTGCCGTTCGGAACGACGCCGAAGCCCAGCTTCTCGTACACGTTTGCTGCGAAAATCGCGCCCTTTAATGCACCCGCAACAACGGTCGGAGACAGGAAAAGTCCCTGGTAGAGAGACTGGCTGACACCGAGGCTGGCACCAACCTCTTTTCCGAGACCCGGAGCTGTCAGGCGGTATGCCGCCCGCTCCACGCAGTCCCTGCGTCCGACGATATAGCCGCCGATCGGGGCAAGTCCGCCGCCCGGGTTCTTAATTAAGGAACCGACGATCATGTCCGCTCCCACATCTGTCGGCTCCATCTCCTCCACGAACTCGCCGTAGCAGTTATCTACCATGCAGATCACATCCGGCTTGATAGACTTGATAAAGGAGATCAGCTCGCCGATACGCTTTACGGATAAGGTTGGTCTTGTGGCATATCCCTTGGAGCGCTGGATCTCGATGAGTTTTGTTCGCTCATTGATAGCTTTTTTGATGTTCTCAAAGTCGAAATCACCGTTCGGAAGAAGATCCACCTGGCTGTAGGTAATGCCGAACTCCTTTAAGGAACCGACAGAATCACGGATTCCGATGACTTCCTCTAAAGTATCGTACGGTTTTCCTACCGGGGAAAGGATCTCATCACCCGGGCGGAGATTTCCGGAAAGAGCAATGGTAAGCGCATGGGTTCCGGAGATCAGCTGTGGGCGGACAAGGGCGTCCTCGCCGTGGAATGCCTTCGCATAGACTTCCTCCAACGTGTCACGTCCAAGGTCATTGTAGCCGTATCCCGTAGTTCCGGCGAAATGGATATCGCTGACTCTCGCCTCCTGCATGGCTTTAATGACCTTTAACTGATTGTATTCTGCTGTCTTATCGATGGCCTCGAAACGGTCGTGCAGGCTTTTCTCGATCTCTCTTCCATAATTTAAAACCTTCTCAGAGATTCCAAGCTCTCCGTACATCTTTATAAGTTCCATGATTTCTCCTTTTTTCTAACTGCCATAATGTTTCTTTCGCGCAGATCCTCAAGCATCCACACGAGGATCTTTTCTCTATCAAAATCAAAGTTTCCCTGATCCACCCAGGTAACTTCTTTTTCTCTCTTAAACCAGGTGAGCTGGCGCTTCGCGAAGTGTCTGGTGTCGCGCTTAATGATGTAGACCGCCTCATCTAAGGAGATCGTTCCATCCAGGGCATCCAGGATCTCTTTGTATCCAAGCCCCTGCATGGACACCATATCTCTCGTGCAGCCCATCTCCTTCAACTTTTCCACTTCCGCCAGCAGGCCGTTCTTCATCATGAGATCCACCCGCAGGTCGATCCTCTGATACAGGCGTTCGCGATCCATGTTCAGTACATAGTAAGCGAAGTTGTATGGCGATTCTTTCTGCCGCTCCGCCTCGTTATGTTCGGATATCTTTGTCCCGGTTTTCTTGTAAAACTCCAAGGCGCGGATTACACGCTTCACGTTGTTCTCGTGGATCGCCTCTGCGGACTCCGGGTCCACTTCCTTTAACATATCGTGAAGGCAGGACGCGCCTTTTTCTGCCGCCAGACACTCCAATTCTTTCCTGTATCCCGTATCACTGTCATTTTCCGTAAAATCGATATCGTTCACCAGTGCCTGGATATAAAAGCCGGTGCCTCCAGCGATGATCGGGATATGTCCGGCGGCGTAGATCTCCTCCATGGCCTGCTTTGCGAGTCTCTGGAAAACGACCACGTTAAATTCATCCCACGGATCCAGAACATCGATCAGGTGATGTCTGACACCGTCCATCTCCTCCTTCGTCACCTTTGCGGAACCGATATCCATGTGGCGGTACACCTGCATGGAATCGGCGCTGATGATCTCGCCGCCGACCTTTTTCGCGAGTTCCACCGACAGGGCGGTCTTTCCGGACGCCGTCGGCCCGGTGATTATGATCAAAGGCTTTTTCATTATATGATCCTCTTGAATTTCTTTTCCATCTCATATTTGCTGATCGCGACGATCGTCGGTCTTCCGTGCGGGCAGTTATATGGATTCTCCAGTTTTAACAGTTCATCGATGAGCTTATCCGCTTCGGCGAAGGACAGCTCGTTGTTTCCCTTTACCGCCGCCTTGCAGGACATGGTGGCGATCCGGTCGTAGATGGACTCCACATTCTTTCCCATACTCTCATCGGAGAGTCCGTCGATGAGTTCCATCAGAAGGTCCTTTTTCGCCAGGGAGAACAGATTGTCCGGCACCGCCCGCACCGCGTACTCGTTTCCGCCGAAAGGCTCGATCTCGAAGCCGATGTCCGTAAACACCTTCATGTGGCGTTTTAAGAGATCCGCCTCCTGTAAGGAAAGTGTCAGGATGATCGGCGGGCTCACGAGCTGGGAGGTGTATTCCCTCGTCTTTAGGGACGCGAAGTTCTTCTCGAAGAGGACCTTCTCGTGGGCGGCATGCTGGTCGATAATGTAGAGACTGCCGTCGTACTCCACAAGCCAGTAAGTCTCGAAGACCTGGCCGATCAGACGGTGGCGCTTTCTCGCGGTTTCCGAGAGAAGGCGGTTGTCGAACATTTCCATCTGCTTAGGAAGCGCTTCCTTCTCTGCCAGAGGTGCTTCTTTCTCAGCCGGGACCGCTTTCTTCGCAGCCAAAGCCGCACCTGTCGTCTCCGGAGCTTTCTCTTCCAAAGCCGCAGGCATCGCTGCCGCTCCTGTCTCGTTTGGCTGCTGTGCCTGTGCGCGTTCCGGCGGCAGTTCCCTTGTCAGCGGTTTCGGCGGCAGGATCCATTCGCTCTTCTGCTTCTTCTCCCCGTAGGCCGGTCGTTCCTCGCGGATGCCCATGGCTTCCATGCGCCGGTGCTCAAAAGGTTCCGGACCGCGGGCGTTCTTTACGGGCTCACTCATCCCGCTTCCCGGGATCGGATTTCCCGCCGCGGCAGTCTCTTTTTTCTCAAGCTCGCGCTCTTCCCGCTCCGACATGAGGCTCACGTTCGGAATCAATTCTTTCCCGGAAAGGGCGTCCACCACCGCCTGGCAGATCACCCGGTACATGTTCTCGCCGTCCTTGAAGCGAAGCTCCATCTTTGACGGATGTACGTTCACATCGATAAACTCCGGCTCCACGGTGAGGTGCAGCAGCGTGAAGGGATATTTGTGCTGCATCATATAGCTCTTGTACCCGTCCTCGATGGCCTTGGACACGAGTCCGCTCTTAATGTACCGCCCGTTGATGAAATAATTCTCAAAATTTCTGTTTCCCCGGGCGATCACCGGCTTTCCGATAAATCCGGAGATCTTCACGATTCCGTTTGACACCTCCACCGGGAGAAGGTTTGCCGCGATCTCCCGCCCGTAGACGGTGTAGATAATGTCTTTCAGGTTGTGATTCCCCGAGGTGTGGAGACGGCTCTGGTTATTCACGATAAGCCGGATGGAGATCTCTGGGTGGGACAGGGCGATCTTTTCCACGAGATCTGTCACGTGTGCCCCTTCCGTGGTCTCCGTCTTCAAAAATTTCCGTCTGGCAGGTGTGTTGAAAAAGAGGTTCCTGGAGATAAATGTGGTTCCGTCCGGCGCGCCGATCTCCTCAAGGCCTTTCTCCTCGCCGCCTTCGATCCTGTATCTGGATCCCGTGAGGCTGCCAGAGGTCTTTGTGATCAGTTCCACCTGAGAGACGGCCGCGATACTGGAAAGTGCCTCGCCACGGAATCCAAGGGAAGAGACCGTGAGCAGATCTTCCGCTGTCCGGATCTTACTGGTGGAGTGGCGAAGAAACGCTAACGGAAGCTCTTCCTTCTTGATCCCGCATCCATTGTCCGTGATCCGGATAAACCCGATACCGCCCTGACGGATCTCCACGGTGATCGCCGTGGAACCGGCATCAATGGCGTTTTCCATTAACTCTTTCACCACGGAAGCAGGCCGCTCCACAACCTCTCCCGCAGCGATCTGGTTGATCGTACTCTGATCCAGCACCTGAATCGGCATAGTCTCTCTCCCTCTCTTTCATATTTTACCCTCGCTGGTATTTGTCTTTCATGCCGTTTCATGCGAAAACCCGCACCCACAAGGTTTTTTCGTATCATTACTGCCAGCGGTTCTTAAGCTTCGTCTGCAGTCTGTACAGCGTATTCAACGCATCGATCGGGGTCATACTGGAAAGCTCAAGATCCCCGAGTTCCTTTATGATATCGTCATCCTTCACCGTATCGAAGATCGACATCTGGTTGAGATCCACCTCGTCCGGCTTTGCCACCGCCTTGTGCTGCGGGGACGCGCTCATCTGGGCGATTTCCTTTGCCTGCGCGGTAATATCAGCACTGGCAAGCTCCTCCACGAGTTCCTTCGCACGGGCGATGACCGGCTCCGGTACTCCCGCAAGCTTCGCTACCTGGATTCCGTAACTCTTGTCTGCTCCGCCCTTTACAATCTTTCTGAGGAACACGATATCGTCCCCCTGTTCCTTAACGGCGATACAGTAGTTGTTAACTCCGCTTATGGTTCCCTCAAGTTCCGTGAGCTCATGGTAATGAGTCGCAAACAATGTCTTCGCGCCGAGGATCTTCGGGTTGCTGATGTGCTCGATGACCGCCCAGGCAATGGACAGGCCATCGAAGGTACTCGTACCTCGGCCGATCTCATCGAGGACAAGAAGACTGTTCTTTGTGGCGTTTCTCAGGATATTCGCCACCTCTGTCATCTCAACCATAAACGTACTCTGGCCGGAAGCCAGGTCATCGGAGGCGCCGACTCTCGTAAAGATCCTGTCGCAGATTCCAATGTTAGCCTCGTCCGCCGGGACAAAGCTTCCGATCTGTGCCATGAGGACGATGAGGGCTGTCTGTCTCATATAGGTGGACTTACCGGCCATGTTCGGTCCCGTGATGACGGAGATCCTGTTCTTTCCATTGTCCAGATATGTATCGTTTGCGACAAACAGACTGTCCTTGATCATCTTCTCAACCACCGGATGGCGTCCGTTCTTGATGTTGATAACGCCTTTTTCGTTGATCTTCGGCTTCACATAGTTATTTCTCATGGACACCGTGGACAGGGATGTGAACACGTCAATGCCCGCAATAGCCTTCGCGGTACTCTGGATCCGCAGGACTTCCGCCGCGATCTGATCACGCACGTCGCAGAACAGGTCATACTCTAAGGTGTAGAGGCGGTCCTCCGCGCCCATGATGATGTCTTCCAGCTCTTTCAGGCGGTCTGTGGTGTACCGCTCTGCGTTTGTCAGCGTCTGTTTACGGATAAAGTACTCCGGAACTAAGTCCTTGAAGGAGTTCGTCACCTCAAAATAGTAGCCGAACACCTTGTTGTACTTGATCTTCAGATTTTTAATCCCTGTCTTTTCCTTCTCCTCCGTCTCAAGATCCGCCAGCCATGCCTTCCCCTCAGTCTTCGCCTTCCGGTACTTGTCGGCTTCCTCGCTGTATCCGTCCTTGATGATGTTTCCCTCGCGGACCGTGATCGGCGGCTCGTCGACAATGGAGCGGTCGATCAGCTCATAGAGGTCCCGGAGCGGGTCCAGGTCCTCATTCATCTTTTTTAAGAGCTCGCAGGAGAATTCTCCGAGAATATCTTTGATATACGGCAGCATCTCCAGGGAATTCTTAAAGGAGAGAAGGTCTCTCGGGTTCGCTGTCTTGTAACTGATGCGGCCCATGAGGCGTTCCAGGTCGTAGACGGAATTTAAGTATTCCCGGATCTCCTCCCTGGAAATATAGTTCATGTTCAGTTCCTCGATGGCCTGCTGACGGCGCTCGATCTCCTCTTTATCGATCAGCGGCTGTTCAATAAAAGAACGGAGAAGTCTCGCTCCCATGGCCGTCTTTGTCTTATCGAGAACCCAGAGCAGGGATCCGCGCTTCTGTTTTTCCCTTAAGGTCTCAACTAACTCCAGATTTCGTCTCGTGGAGGTGTCGATCATCATGAACTGACCTGTCGTATACGGTGTGATCTTCGTCAGATGGGACAGGTCATTCTTCTGCGTCTCATAGAGGTACTGAAGAACAGCACCGGAGGCGATCATTCCGTTCTCGTAGTCGCCCAGGCCCAGTCCTTCCAGACTCATCACATGGAAGTGCTCTTTTAAGATCTTTCTGCAGTCATCGTCCGAGAAAAACCTGTTTTCCAGGGCGGTCACGGCAAAATGATACCGTTCTTTTAACTCATCCATGTCCAGCCCGGACATAAAGAGTGCCTCGTTGCACACGAGCTCCGACGGTGTGAACTTATTGATCTCATCAAGCAGTGCCCGCTCGCTCGTCACTTCTGTAACAAAAAAATCGCCGGTCGTAATGTCGACCGTCGCAATTCCGTAATTGTTTCCAGTATACACAACCGCCATCAGGTAGTTGTTCTTTGTCTCATCCAGGGCCTGGGAGCTCGTTATGGTTCCCGGTGTCACAACGCGGATGACTTCGCGCTTTACGAGGCCCTTTGCGAGCTTCGGGTCCTCCATCTGCTCCGCGATAGCGACCTTATAGCCTTTCTGGACAAGTCTCGTGAGATAACCTTCCACCGCGTGGAATGGCACACCGCACATCGGTGCCCGCTCTTCCAGGCCGCAGTCCTTTCCCGTCAGTGTCAGCTCCAGCTCTCTTGAAACCGTCTTGGCATCCTCAAAAAACATCTCGTAGAAATCACCCAATCGGTAAAAAAGAATACAGTCCGGATACTGTTTTTTTGTTTCGAGATAATGTGTCATCATTGGTGAAATCTGTCCCACGTCTTTTCTCCTATTCCTTAACATGCCCACAGCGCCCGAAGCACTCGGCTCCGGGCGTCACATGTGTTTCATCTTATTTTACAAGAGATCCCATATAGTAGAATCCCTTTGCCTCGTCTAAGGAGACATCAACGATCTTTCCGATCAGAGATGCGTCTCCAGCGAAATGCACGACTGTGTTGTTGGAAAGTCTTCCTGTCACAAAGCCTGCCTCGTGCGTATCGATCTCCTCCACAAGGACTTTTTGTACTGTTCCCTCGTGGCGCTTTACGACCTCAGCCGCGATGTCCTGGACCTCCTTAAGCAGGCGGTCGAAACGGTTCTTTACCACGTCCTCCGGAACCTGGTTTGGCATAGCAGCCGCCGGTGTTCCGGTACGTTTGGAGTAGATGAAGGTGAAAGCACTGTCGTAACGCACTTTTCTCACCACATCCATGGTCTCCTCGAAGTCCTCCTCTGTCTCTCCCGGGAATCCCACGATGATATCGGTGGTCAGGGAAATATCCGGCATCGCCGCACGGAGCTTCTCCACCAGGGCGAGGTACTGTTCCTTCGAGTATTTGCGGTTCATTCTCTTCAAGATCTCACTGCTGCCAGACTGAAGCGGAAGATGCAAATGGCTGCAGATCTTTTTGGAGTTCTTCATGGTCTCGATGAGTTCATCGGAGAGATCCTTCGGATGGGAAGTCATGAAGCGGATCCGCTCAAGTCCCTCGATCTTTTCCACTCTTCTAAGGAGCTCCGCGAACGTGATTGGCTGTTCCAGGTTCTTTCCGTAGGAGTTGACGTTCTGTCCCAGAAGCATGACTTCCACGACACCGTCAGCTACAAGACCCTCGATCTCCTTGATAATATCTTCCGGCTCCCTGCTTCTCTCGCGTCCGCGCACATACGGCACGATACAGTAGCTGCAGAAGTTGTTGCAGCCGAACATGATGTTGACACCAGATTTGAACGGATACTTTCTCTCGATCGGGAGTTCCTCCACGATCTCGTTTGTTCCTTCCCATACATCGACCACCATCTTCTTCTCCATGAAGCGCTCGTAGAGCAGCTCCGCAAGCTTGAAGATATTGTGGGTTCCGAAGATCAGGTCCACATGGCGGTAGCTCTTCTTGATCTTTGCGACTACCTCCGGCTCCTGCATCATGCAGCCGCAGAGGGCGATCATCATATCCGGGTTCTTTCTCTTTACACCGCTTAAATATCCAAGGCGGCCATAAACCTTTAAGTTCGCGTTCTCACGAACGGTGCATGTATTGTAGAGGACGAAATCTGAATTCTCATCGGTTCCCTCCTCATAACCGGCTTCCTTTAAGATTCCAAGGAGTTTTTCGGAGTCTCTGGCATTCATCTGGCACCCGAAGGTGTTGATAAAACAGGTGAGCGGACGGCCTTTTTTCGCGCTCTCCGCCTCCACGAGCTTCTTCACCTGTTCCATAAAGTACTGCTGTCTCGCAGGTTCCTCTGTCGGGGCACCTGCGATAATATTTTTATCTGTCATTCTGATATTTCTCCAACTATTTTTATAAACCTTTATGTTCAGCCGTTCTCTTTTTGGCATAAACGTCCCTGGCTGAACTGTCCCGAATGATTATACCCAAGATTCCCCGAAAATGCAACCTTGTTGTTTTGTAGCTATTCAGTACCTTCATAGTTACGTGCAAAAATCCATTCCAGATCAGCTTCGCTGATGGGATTTTTGCCTTCCAGCCTATGTTTTCTTACGGTCAGCGCAGCAAGTGCGCAGACCTACTGAACAGTTACGTTGTTTTTTACTTCTCCGCCCATGACCAACGTCAGCGGAAATCCGCCGGAATGCTTTACAGCCTGTATTTCTATTTGCGGATCTGTCCATCCCCGTAAATAATATACTTCGTGGATGTCAGCGCCAGAAGTCCCATCGGTCCTCTCGCATGGAGCTTCTGGGTGCTGATACCGATCTCAGCGCCGAAGCCGAACTCAAATCCGTCAGTAAATCTCGTGGAGGCATTGACATAAACTGCCGCCGCATCCACCTCATTTAAGAATTTCTGGGCGTTCTCGTAGTCCTTTGTCACGATGGCCTCGGAATGTCCCGTATTGTACCGGTTGATATGGGCGATAGCCTCATCCACGGAGTCCACGATCTTGCAGGAAAGAATATAATCCAGGTACTCTTTTCCCCAGTCTTCCTCTGTGGCCGCCGTAAATTCCGGCACGATGGAGCGGGCCCCCTCGTCAGCGCGTATCTCCACGTTTTTCTCATCGAGACGCTTTTTCATCAGCGGCAGGAATTCCTTTGCGATCTTTCTATGTACCAAGGTGGATTCGCAGGCGTTGCAGACGCCGATCCTCTGGGTCTTCGCATTAAAGATGATATCTAACGCCATATCGAAATCCGCGCTCTCGTCCACATAGATATGACAGTTTCCGGTACCCGTCTCGATCACCGGAACCGTGCTGTTCTCCACAACGGTACGGATCAGACCTGCCCCGCCTCTCGGGATCAGGACATCGAGATATCCGTTCATCCGCATGAACTCTCTCGCGGTCTCATGGCTTGTATCCTCGATCAGAGAGATCGCGTCCTCCGGGATTCTCTCCTTCTTTAAGCCATTCCTGATCGCCGCAACGATGGCCTTATTGGATTCCAGCGCGTCGCTGCCGCCGCGAAGGATCACGGCATTTCCTGTCTTAAAGCAGAGGGCAAAAGCATCTGCCGTCACATTTGGTCTCGCCTCGTAGATGATTCCGATAACACCGAAGGGCACCCGTTTCTGGCCGATCAGGAGTCCGTTCGGGCGCCTCTTCATGGAGATCACCTCTCCCACCGGATCCTCGAGACCTACGACCTGGCGCATGCCCTCCACGATTCCCTCGATCCGCTTGTGGTTCAGCTCCAGGCGGTCCACAAGTCCCGGAGCCATTCCTCTTTCTTTCGCTTTTGCGACATCCGCCGCGTTGGCTTTTAAGATCTCATCCTCTTCATCCAAGATCTCCTGGGCCGCAGCCAGAAGTCCCGCGTTCTTTAAGTCTGTCCCCATTTTTCCGAGGATATAGGAAGTTTCTTTTGCTTTCTGTCCGATTTCTATTAACATGACTGTTTCCTCCCTGATTTATGATCCTGAGCATGTTGTTACTCAATGTTGCACTGGATCACCCGTTTTTCTGTCACGATCATATCCACGCTCTTGTCATACGGTTCCGCCGGGATCTCATGAAGGATCTGGAACTCGTATGCCAGGGCAATGGTCTTATGACCGGGATGCGTCTCCAGATACCGGTCATAATATCCGCCGCCTTTTCCAAGGCGGACGCCGTTTTCCGTAAATCCCATGCCCGGCACCAGGATCGGTGCTGTCGGAAAAATATACCTGGATTTCTGATGAAATTCCTGGTCCATCTTTTCCGAAGCTATTTCCGAATGGTACTCCTCTGCGCTCCGGCATCCGTTCTTAGGCTCCATAATGTGAAACGCGCCCTCAGTGAGATCATCCTCTGAGTCAGTCACGAAAAACTCCATCGTCTCACCCATGACTCTTGGAAGGCAGACAATGCATTTTTTCTTCCAAAGCTCTTTTAAGATCTCCGCAGTCCCAGTCTCCCAGTTTAAAGACGCATATCCGTAAACTGCCCCGGCATCAGTGACCGCGGGAAGAGTCAGGACCCGCTCCGCGATCTGGCGGTCCAGAATCTCTTTTTCTTCCTCCGGCAGTAACCTTAACTGGTCTCGTATTTCTTTTCTAAGATCAGCTTTCTGTTTTTCCAACATTTCCGTATTTCTTTCCAAGATCTGTCACGGAGCCATCCTTCTCAACGATGGAGATATTGTTTAAATGGCCTCTGAGGCTCGCCTTGATATCGGCAACATACTGTTTTCTCAAAGCTGCCTGTTCCTCTTTTTCCGCGTCCGTAAGTCCTACGGCCTGGGATTTATGGTAAAGCTCATTGATTCTGTCGATCTGTTCCTGTTTCATATTTGTTTCTCTTGTCCTCTCAGTTTCTTTTCAGAGCCCATATTACGCGTGAATGCTCTGGATATAATCCAACAGCGCAAATTCACTGCTCTTATTCGCTTTAAAGAGCGTTCCGATCTCCTCGCCCTTTAAGATCCGCCACATAACTTCCAGATCGTCCGCGTTGGCGATCACCATGTCGGCTCCGCTCTCCGTCGCGATCTTTGCCGCATGGAGCTTCGTCGCCATTCCACCGGTTCCCACGTCACTTCCTGTGGTTCCCTTACCCATAGCCATAAATTCATCGGTAAGATCATCCACCTGGCTGATGAACTTCGCGTCCGGGTTTTTCTTCGGATCGTCGGTGTAGAGGCCGTCGATATCGGAGAGAAGGAATAGCAGGTCGCCTTCCACGAGGGCTGCAACGATGGCAGACAGTCTGTCGTTATCACCGAATTTAATTTCATATGTAGATACGGTATCGTTCTCATTTACGATCGGCACCGTTCCGAGCTTTAAAAGTTCATTGAACGTGTTCTTCGCGTTCGTGCGGGAGGTATCATCCAGGATCGTCGCCTTTGTGATCAGGATCTGTGCCGCAGTCTGGTTGTACTCGGAGAAAAGCTTCTGGTACACCATCATGAGACGTGCCTGGCCCACAGCTGCGTATGCCTGTTTCTCGGCAACCGTCTCCGGTTTCTTTCCGCCGAGAGTCTGGCGTCCTGTGGCGATGGCACCGGAGGAAACAAGGATCACTTCTTTTCCCATGCCTCTCATGTCACTGATGATGCGGACAAGCTTCTCGATCTTTGCAAGATTCAGATCGCCTGTCTCCGCGTGTGTCAGTGAAGAAGATCCGATCTTGATCACGATTCTCTTTTTATCTTTTAATAATTCTCTCTCTGTCATATGAAAAGTCTCCTTTCAGCGGAATCCTCAGTGCTATTTAACGCACTGCTGACTGTTTACGTTTGACTACCTGACCGCCGCATATCGCTTTATGATCTCTTCCGCAACCTTCAGGCCGTCCATGGCCGCCGATGTGATCCCCCCGGCGTACCCGGCTCCCTCGCCGCATGGATAAAGCCCTTTCAAACTGCTCTGAAGGCTCTCATCGCGGCAGATCCTGAGCGGTGATGACGTACGGCTCTCGATTCCCGCAAGGACAGCATCGGCACGGTCAAACCCTTTGATCCGTCTTCCGAACTGTTCCATTCCTTCCAGAAACGCTCCGTTTAAGGCCTCTGGCATCAGCTCCCGCAAGTTCGCGAAGGAGAAACCTCCGCAAAACACAGGATTTACGTCTCCCAGGGCCACCGTCGGTCGGTTCGCGGCGAAATCGCCGTAGAGCTGGATCGGGATCTTTCCTCCGCCGAGGGCGAACGCACGCTCTTCCAGGCTTCTCTGGAACGCGATGCCGCCCAAAGGTCCTGCTTCCGGGAAATCCGCCGGGGTGATAGCCACGATCAGGGCACTGTTCGCGATACCGCTGTCTCTCTTAAAATTGCTCATTCCATTGACAGCGAGATGTCCCTTTTCTGAGGACGCGTTCACCACCATTCCGCCCGGGCACATGCAGAATGAATACACACCGCGGCCGCTGGTGGTCTTTGCCGTCACTTTATAGGGCGCCGCTCCGAGCTTTCCGGCGTCCTCCATTCCATACTGGTTCTTATTGATCTGCGCCTGGGGGTGCTGGATCCGGAGTCCCACCGCGAACGGCTTCGGTTCCATAAAGACCTTCATCCGATCAAGCTCCGCGAACAGGTCTCTCGCACTGTGTCCTACGGACAGGATCACATGATCTGTCTCAATCACAGCGCCATCTGCAGTCATCACGCCGGTGACTCTTCCATTCTCTTCCAGAATTTTCGTGACTTCCGTCCGGAAATGCACCTCTCCGCCGCCGGCGATGATCCGGTTTCTTATATTTTTAACCACACCCCGCAGCACATCTGTTCCGATATGTGGGGCATGGTCGTAAAGGATCGAAGGATCGGCTCCCATCTCCACAAACGTGGAGAGAACTTTCCCGTTTCTTCCCGAGGTATCCTTTACCAGTGTATTTAACTTTCCGTCGGAGAATGTTCCGGCTCCGCCCTCTCCGAACTGGACGTTGGATCGGATATCCAGGGCCTCATCCCCGTTCTTCCAGAAATCTTCTACTCTTTTCGTCCTCTCCTCCACGGCATCTCCCTGCTCCAAAAGGATCGGAGCGCAGCCGTTCTCGGAGAGTGCCAGGGCCGCGAACATTCCGGCAGGACCGGCGCCGATGATCACCGGGCGCTTTTTCATTTCCGCAGTTCCGTGCTCCGGGTACGCATATGGACGGAAGCCTTCGGCCCGGATGTTCTGGTTCGCCGCCTTTTTGATGACAGTACCTTCTCTTTTACTGTTCGCGAGCATCACATCTACAATATAGCTGAATAACAGCTGCGGCTTCTTTCTCGCGTCGATGGATCTATGGACGATCCTGATCTCCCCGATCGCCGATTCATCGACTTTTAGAAGCTTTGCCGCCTTTTTCTTTATGGCCTCTTCCCCGTGGTCCACGGGAAGTGTGAGCTGATTGATCCGGATCATATGTATGTTTTTTCCTTTCCTGTTTTCCCTGGGTCCTGTTTCCCTCCGCACCGGAAAACGTCATCGTTTTTCCTGCTGCACGGCTGTTTTTTAAATACCCGGGAACGATTCCTGCTGCCACATGGCATCCGGCTGCGTACCCGGAGGACCATGCCCACTGTAAATTATATCCGCCGCAGATTCCATCTACATCCAGGAGCTCCCCGACTATATAAAGGCCGGGAACACGTTTCGACTGCATGGTCTCCGCTTCTATCTCTGCCGTGTCGACACCACCGGTGCAGATCTGGGCCTGTTCAAAGGAATTTGTCTCCTTCACCGGGATCTTAAATTCCCGGATCGTGGCACCCAGACGTTCCAGCTCCTCCGATGTCAGAAGACCCGCTTTTTTGTCCGTCTGGATCTTCGCCGCCTTCAAAAGCACCGACGCTAATTTCTTATTAAAAATACCGCTTAAAAAGTCCTCCGCCGTTTCCCCGGAAAGGACTTCCCGCTGTTCTCTCAAGAGATACCGGACCTTCGTCTCATCAAGATCCGGCAGAAAATTTAAAGATGCCAGAACTTTCTTTTTCTGGTCCAGCAGTTTTGCGGCGTACCGGCTCACCTGAAATACCGGAATGCCGGAGATTCCGTAGTCTGTAATCTGCAGTTCCCCGCGGTCCTTTGCTGCCGTCTTTCCATCCGCCGTCTGGATGCTCACAAGGGCATCCACCCGGACACCGGACGCTTTTGGGAGAAGATCTCCCTCACAGCGGAGCTGTACGAGCGCCGGGAGAGGCTTTATGATCCGGTGTCCGAACTGCTTCGCCAGCTCATAGCCGCTACCGTCGGATCCGGTAGCCTTTGCTGCCTTCGATCCACAGGCGAGGATCAGGAAATCCCCTGTGAAGGTTCCCAGATTCGTTGTGACCTCAAAGTGTTCTTTTTTTCTTCCCGCCTTTTCCACTTCGCACCCGGTGACGATCTTAACGCCGGCTCTTTTCGCACCCCTTAAAAGTGCATCCAGAACCGTCTGCGCCTGACCGGACATAGGGTAGACATATCCGCCGCGGTCCATGGTCAGGACTCCGAGATTCCGAAAGAACGCGACTGCTGCCTTCGGCGGGAAATTTCGGATCGCAGTCCCCCAAAAGCCCTTTTCATCGCTCCGGTAGAAGGACGGATCCATATAGAGGTTCGTCAGATTGCATTTTCCGTTTCCTGTGGACAGGATCTTCTTTCCCGGACGGGCCGTGTGCTCGATTACTGTAACAGCCGCGCCCTGCTCTGCCGCCGTGATCGCAGCCATAAGTCCCGATGCGCCGCCGCCGATAATGATTCCTTTCCGTCCTCTAAAGTTCTCCGCCATTCTTTTTCTCCCTGTCTCCGGTTTTTCCTGTGATCTGAGACCGATTTCCAGACTTTAAGACTTCTACCCCAGTATCAAACAATTCCTTAACTGTTCAGCACCCTCACAGTTACGTGCAAAATCCATTCCAGCTCGGCTCCGCCGATGGGACTTTCGCTTTCCGCCGCCAAGTTTTCTTACGGTCAGCGCAGCAAGTGCGCAGATCTGCCAGGCAATTACACAATTTTTATACTAGTATATCGACCTGACGCAAAAATTTCAAGTAGTAACTGTTCCGCATCTTACCCATTTCAGGCAAAAAGTACCTCAAATTGACTTTCCGGGCGAAATTTTAACTGCTGTAAGACTCCAGATAACTGAAAATTTCAGCCATTGTCGGAAACCAGATCCCCGTCATCAGCCGCTCCTGCTCCTCCGCCGGGAATTCCGCCAGGGGCATATGGGTGAAGAGGTCTGTGGTCTCCTGTCCTTTATCATAAACGATGAGATAACCTTCCTCCGCCACAAGGAAATACCGTTCCTCATCCTCCGCCACGGTCTGATTTTCAACCTGCTCCATATTCAAGACCACATGGATCTCCTCTTTTGTCTCCTTCGCAAATACCGGTTCCTCCACAGATTCCTGCATCTGTACCTCTTCCGCCCTCTGGGCTTCCTCCCCGACCGTCATGAGAAACAATGTGATCAAGCTCGCGGATGTCAGTAAGAAAAAGAAAAGAAAGCAGGATACATACTTTTTCATAGGAATATTCCTCCTTTGAAAGTATTATCTGCTTTCTTTTCTATTTTTAAACACATAAAAACCAAATTTTTGTCCATGCACTGACAGTCAGCTGTCCCGGTTTATTTCTGTACTTTCCGCCTCTACATCAGATGCAGTTTTCTGAACACTCTCAGGAGCTTCGTTCCGCCCGGCATCGTCTTTAACTCTGCCGCGGACAATGCCCCAAGCTTAATAAGCAGCACGCCATAAACAACTACTGCGATCATCATCGCAAACAACGTAGAAATCGCGTTGCTCTTCACCGCGAGATGCGCGAGCTGGTAGGAACCGAAGGTGAAGATTCCCATCACCGCGGAGGCGATCACCGGAATGATCACCGTTTTCTTCATCTCCTGCCGGTAGCCGAGAAGCTTCCGGATTGATCTCGCGTTCATCAAGACCATGAAGAGCGCGAACAGGATATTCGAGAATACCATGCTGTAGATTCCCATGTGGAATCCGAGAGCCATGATCTCCAGGGCGATCAGGTGAAGCACCAGGGAGATCACCGCGTGGAAGATCGGAAGGCGCATTTTATCGATGCCCTGAAGGATCGCGTTTGTGACCGTGGACACGGAGTAGAATACCACCGCAAGGGAACCGTAAATCGTCATCCGGATCGCCAGGGAATTATCCCCGGAGAACAAAAGGTTGTTTACCGGTCCCGCAAGCACCGTGAGTCCCACCGTAGACGGGATCGCAACGATACAGGAGAACCGGATCGCGGATGCCACGCGCTCTCTCACAAGTTTCTTATCTCCCATAGCCACCGCCCTTGATACGGACGGGATCAGAGAGGAAGAAAGGGCATTTGAGATCGCCATCGGCACGTTGATCAGCAGATGGTATTTTCCTGTATACACACCCCAAATGGAGGCAAACTCATCCCCCTGTCCGAGAGTCTTAAAATTGTACGCAAGGATTCCGTTGTCCAGCACGCTGTTTAAGTTGTAGATCGCGGAGCTCAAGATGACCGGAACTACCGTGAAGAACAGGATTCTTGTGATGTCCCTGTAGCTCTCCAGGATCTCCGTCTGGTCTCTCCTGATCTGGCGCTTTCTCATCTTTGCGCAGGCTGCAAATAAAAACAGCAGGAAGATCAATGCGGTAAACGCGCCCGCACCTGTACCGATGGTGCCGCCGGCAGCGCCCCAGGCGTTGGAATATCCGTCTCCCGTCTGATTCTTTAACACTTCTGTCTTTAACGCCTCGTTAAAGAGGAAGCTTCCCGCCGCAACGCTGACGATGGCGTTTACGATCTGCTCAAAGACCTGGGAAAAGGCGGTGGGCACCATGGTGCCCTGTCCCTGGAAATATCCGCGGAACACGCCGAGATAGGCCATGATCCATACCGTCGGGGCTAATGTCCTTAGCGCGAATGCCGCATAGGGCATAAAAAATACGTCTTTCGCGAAGAAATCAGCACCGAACCAGATCACCGCAGCCGCAAAGGCACCCACGATGGTGGCATAACAGAGCGCCGCGCGTAAGATTCTCGCTGCGTTCCGGTACTGCTTTCCCGCAAGTCTCGCGGAAACCATTTTCGACACAGCGAGCGGCAGGCTGTAGGATGAGAGAAGCAGTGCAATATTGTATACATTAAATGCTGTTCCGTAATATCCCATTCCTTCATCGCCGATGATGTTGATCATCGGAATACGGTAAGCGATTCCGATGATCCTCACGACGATAGATGCCACTGCCAGGATACTTCCCTGGACAACGAAATTGGATTCCTTTTTCTTTTTCTGTCTGTTACTTTCCATAAATCTCAGCTTTACTGTACCTGTCTGCGCCTACAATGCAGATCCAGGTCTTTCCTTTGTTAAGCATGACTTCCTTTCCTTCAGAGTCATAGTAGCGGGTCGGTCCGAAGTCCCCGTCCTTCTTCCAGGACACAGGAACGCACTTTCCGCCTGTAAATACATAACCCGCTCCACCCTTGTGAACGTTGATATTGAGATAATCGGTGCTGGCGTAATGTCCCCACTCCACATACTGGAAAATGACATTATTGACCGCAATCTGCCCGCCGTCGCCGTTGTGCTTTCCGCCGTACTGGAAACGGTGATACTTTCCGTCACTCTCATTGTACTCGAACCACGGATTATTCATCGTGTAGGACGGGTAGAACTTGTACGCGTCCTTCGCGTCGGATTCCGCCGGGACATACGCATTCTTCGAGAACTGGAAATGTCCCGTGTAGGTATCGCTGTAGGAAGTGCGGTAGCCCAGCTGGCCGATGGTCTTATTTAATTTCGCGCCACTTGTATAGGCGTTATGCGGTGCCTTCTTGTCCTTTGTGCGGTAGAACGCATTTCCGCCTGTGCCATCGACACCGTTGATGTTGTCCACACTTTTCAGATACGGAACTGCGAAGGTGCTCTGTCCGTAATGGGCATAGATCGCATCGTACTCTCTTGCGAAATATGTATAATAGGTACGGCAGCTTCTGACGGAACCGATCCGCTCGATATCATCATAGTCCTCGAAGATCGCCATGTAGCGGTTCATATCGCCCTCCACCGGCGCCTCGTAGACCACATCTGCCCGGTTGATGCCGTACTGAGGCAGGGATGCCTTATCATTGCTCATCATGACCGCGACAGGCCGTCTGTTGGCCTTCGCCACGTCCACCATCTCACCGGTCAGGTAACTCTGGATCTTTCCGTCGACCTCTTTGCGCTCCTCCGGGCCTTCCGGCTCCGTCTCCGCCTCCGTCGTCGGTTCTGTCTCAAGAACGATGGTCTTCGTCTCTTCCGGCGTCTCTGTGGGCGCCTCCGTTGTCACAGCTGCTTCCTCAGCCTTCTTTCCGCACCCGGAAAGAGCTGCCGCTGCCATCATGATTCCAATACCAATAATAAATGCTCTGCCCCGTTTTCTCATCTCCTGTAACCCCTCCGTTCCAGAATTTCTCTCTGCATGTCCTCCATCTGGATCCGCTCCTCATCCTCCATATGGTCGTAGCCGGATAAATGAAGCATGCTGTGCGCTACTAAGAATGCCAGCTCTCTCGTCTGAGAGTGGCCATACTTCTCAGCCTGCTCTTTCACCTTATCCACGGAAATTACGATATCCCCCATAAGTAATTCCCCTGTATCCGGGTCGAAGTATTCCTCCGGCGTCTCTTCCAGATGGGAAAAGTCGCCCGGTGTCTCAAAATCACACATCGGGAACGACAAAACGTCTGTCGGGTTGTCAATCCCGCGCATATCAAGGTTGATCTGGTGGATCCCGGCATTATCCGTAAGGAGGACATTCACCTCCGCGTCATACGGGCATTCTACATAATCCAGGGATTCCTCGATCACGTTTTTAATGATCTCTTCGTACGGAAGATCCAGTTTTTCCTCCGCTTCGTACTCCACTGTCACTGTCATCTCTGTTCCCGTCCTTCCCGGCCGCTTTTTCCATGTTCCGTGTAAGATCTTCTCTCCGGTTTCTCACGGCCTTCATATTCATCATATGCCTTTACGATCTTCTGGACAAGCGGATGTCTTACCACGTCCTCGTTGGAGAACCGGCAGATTCCGATATCGTTGATATTCTTCAGTACCTTAAGCGCCACGTCGAGGCCGGATACCTGGCCTGCAGGCAGATCCTTCTGGGACTGGTCGCCGGTGATGATGACCTTGGAACCGAAACCGATCCTTGTAAGGAACATTTTCATCTGTGCCTGGGTCGTATTCTGGGCCTCATCCAGGATAATAAAGGCGTTATCTAAGGTACGTCCGCGCATGTAGGCGAGAGGCGCCACCTCGATCAGGCCTTTCTCTGAATTGTGAAGATAGCTGTCCGCGCCCATGATCTGGTAGAGGGCGTCGTAAAGTGGGCGCAGGTACGGATCGATCTTGCTCTGAAGGTCGCCCGGAAGGAAGCCTAATTTCTCTCCCGCCTCGATGGCCGGACGTGTCAGGATGATCCTGCCCACCTCTCCATTCTTAAAGGCCTGGATTGCCATGGACATGCCAAGATACGTTTTTCCGGTTCCCGCAGGTCCCACGCCGAACACGATCATTTTTTTCCGGATCAGATCGATATACTGCTTCTGTCCCAGTGTCTTCGGTTTTACCGGTTTTCCATTTATGGTGTGACAGATGATATCGCGGTCCAGGGAAAGCATTTCCGTGTCCTTATCTTCAAAGGAAAGAGCCAGAGCGTAATCCACGTTCTGTTCCCCGATCTCTTCGCCCCGCTTCGAAAGCTCCAGAAGCGTCGAAAACACGCTCTTGGCACGTTTTACGGCATGATCCGGTCCAATGACCTTGATCTCCCCATCCCGCGCCACCATGGATACGTGAAGCGTCCGCTCGATTTTCTTCAGATAACTGTCAAACTGTCCGCAGACCTTCCGTTCATGCTCTGCAGGAATGTCTATGATTGTCTCAATGATGCTCATCTACTGTCTGAATCTCCTCCTGATCTTCCGGCATGGGGGATTCTTTCGCGATGTCCTCCACCACCGTCAGTGTTCCATGAATCTTCCAGTGTGATTCACTTCTCTCTATTTTAACATCACTACCAAGGATTTGTATACCTTTTTCGGTGAGATTTTGCATATATTCGTTCAAATACCGGTCAGCAGAATCCGAAACTTCTGATTTTGTGAGTACTTTTTCGTAGGGAATATATTCCCTGGCAGCGAGGATCCCGCCGTAGACCGGAAGGTAAAAATTTTTCGAAAATCTGAGCTGGGATTCTTCCATGAAAAGTTCCCAGCTGCTTTCTTTTTTTAGGTCCGGCATCAGGAAACAGAATTCCGTATCCAGAAATTTAAAGAACACGCCCATGCGTTTCTTTCCTGTTCCCGCACGGATCTCCTCCGTAACCGGGATCTTCCATGTAACCGTTCTCGTTGTTTCTGCGTAGACTTCCGCATCCGCATGGACTAAGTTTGTCTTCACAAGTGTCTCGGAATCATCGTAGATCGGAAGCTTCCCCGAGACCAGGATATCCCCGGTTTTCACCTCGTCCCCGGCTTTCACCCTGACAATCCCGTTCCGGACGATGATCTTTGTCACGGTGCCATCTGATCCTGCTGTGAGCTCACAGGGCGCATCTGATCCGGTCTCCGCCTTCAGGATCCCGTCATTTTCCCGCACATGGACTGTAAGCCTTGTGCCGGTCAGTTCTGCGGATACCCAGCCGATCTCCGGGAACGCGTTCCGGATCTGTTTTTCCAGATCCCCACAGGAAATCTCTTTTTTTCTCATCCCACACTGCACCGGAATCGTGTCCATGAAATGCAGCAGCATCTCATCCGTAAAACGATGATTTCCATCAAAGGAAATGTCCCACACATAAAAAGATGAAAGATAGATCAGCAGAAAAAAGGCTGCCAGACCTCCGGCCCAGAGACTTCTGCGGCGGCCCAGGATCAGCCAGAATGGAAAACCGTGCTTTTCCGTGATCCGCAGACGGACATCTGTTTTCCGGGCGATCGGCTTCAGACGTTTAAAGTTTCTCGGTGATATCTCGAAGCAGACAGTTTTCCCCTGTTTCTTGTCCTCTTTTTCCAATTCTTTCTTTTCAACATGGTTATCATATCGATCATGCCGATTGCCGTCATATTCCGCAGCAGGGATCTCTTTTGTCTCGATTTTTTCGATCACGATCCCTCTCTGCGCCGCGATATTAAAAAAGCGCTCCATCCCTCTCCCATCGATCCGGACTTTCACGCTTCCCTCCCACAATTTTTCAAATCTATTCAAACCGGATCACCTCCAGGCGGCCGGATATTTTCATCTCATCTTTATCGTAATAGCAGATCTTTAACTTTTTCCCGGAGACAGAAAGAATATAGTGCCTGCATTGGATTCTGATCTCCGTATCCGTGTATACAAGAATGCTCCTGTAATTTTCAATATGTACCGCCCGTGTCCCGATGAGCGTCAAAAGCGTCTCCCCGCCCAATGCGTCCGCAAACACCCCGGCGGAGTCCGTCCGGGTAACATCATCGTTTTTCTGCCCTCTCATGTCTTACTCCGCCGAATTATGCCTTGCAAAATCTTATGCGCCATGTCTTTCCATTATTCTTTCCTGCCTTCTGTCAACCGGCATCCTTTCGCCATATACAGGAAATTCCTCAAAATTTTCTATTACAAAAGCCGCCCCTCTCCCCGGCACAAAACCGGAGAGCAGACGCGGCTTAAAAATTCACAATTTTTAATTTGTTTTCTTCTTTAACTGTCCGCGGATCGCACCAAACAGTGTGAACGCGATCAGGGCAAGAAAGAACCAGCAGATCGGGGTGTTGAAGAATACGACCGGGTTACCACTGGACTTTAACAGTGCGGTACGGAAATTCTTCTCAGCCATCGGCCCTAAGATCAGGCCGAGGATCGCCGGGCTTGTCGGGATCTTTACTTTACCCATGAGCCAGCCGATCACGCCTGCAATCAACATCGTTCCCACATCGTAGAAGTTACTTCTCATCGCGTAGCTTCCTACGACGCAGAGGATGAAAATGACCGGTGTAAGGATCGTCTTCGGAACGCTCAATACCTTTGTGAAAAGGCGGATGCAGGAGAATCCGAGGAGTACCATGATGGTGTTTGCCACAAACATTCCAAGGAAGATCGTATAAACGAGGACCTTGTTTGTCTTAAAGAGCATCGGTCCCGGGGTAAGACCCTGGATCGTCAACGCACCGATCATGATGGCTGCTACGGCATCACCCGGAACACCGAGTGTCAGCATCGGGATCATGGCACCACCGGTTACACCGTTGTTACCACCCTCAGAAGCAGCTACTGCCTCCGGGCTTCCTTTACCGAACTGTTCCGGATGTTTGGACATGCCGCGGGCAGTGTTGTATCCAACGAAGGATCCGATATCGGCACCGGCACCAGGGATGATACCGATCATGGTTCCGATGAGGCCCGTAACCGGAGCAACACGAAGGATCGTCTTCACATCCTCCTTTGTCGGAAGAAGTCTTGTTACGCTCGCATCGATCTCATCCGTGCTGTAGATATCCTCAATGGTCTCGAAAGCCTGGCTCATCGCGAACAGACCGATCATAACCGGAATGTACTGGATACCGGAGAGAAGGTTTGCGTTGTCTGTGAAACGGATGTAGCTTGTTACGCTGTCGATACCGACAGTAGCTGTTAAGATTCCTAAGAATCCGCAGATCAAGCCCTTTGCCATATTCTCGCCGGAGATGTTGGCAATGATACAGAGTCCGAATACCGCGAGTAAGAAGAACTCAGCAGAGCTGAACTTTAATGCAAGCTTCGCAAGCTGCGGGCTGATGAGCCATAAGCAGAGAACGCTGACAACACCGCCCACATAACTGGAAAGTGTTGCGATACCGAGTGCACGTCCTGCCTCACCGCGCTTGGAGAACTGATATCCATCAATAGCGGTTGCAGCAGAGGCCGGTGTACCCGGTGTATGTAAAAGGATCGCGGAAATAGATCCGCCATAGATTGCTCCCACGTAAATTCCAAGTAACATGAGGATACCTGCTGTGGCATCCATACCGAATGTAAGCGGCAGAAGAAGGGCTACACCCATAGTTGCGGTAAGTCCCGGCAGTGCTCCGATACAGATTCCGGCTGCTACGCCTGCGATCATGTAGAACAGTACCATGGGGCTGAACGCGCTCTGAAATACTTCTAAAAAGAAACTCATTCTGCTACCCCTTTCTTTAAATGCTGAACATACCGAAGTCGATCGGCACATTCAGGAAGTTCTTGAAAACAAAGTAAATTGCCAGGACTACGATCACGGAGATCAGTGCGTTTTTCCAGAAAGCGCCTTTATGGAACCACTGGCAGAAAGCGAACAGCATGATCACTGACGGGATGATAAATCCAAGTGTAGATAATACCAGCATGTATACAAGCAGGATCGCCATGGAAATGTATACACGTTTTGTACCCGGTGTCCACATCGGAAGCTCCGGGAACTGGTCTTTTTTCATCATCAGGGTAACGACGATAAGGCCTACGGAACAGATCAGAAGAAGTGCTGCGATGATGCCCGGCCAGAGTCCCGGACCCGGAACGCCTGTACCGTAAGCTTCTGCTCTCGGATAGCCAAGACAGGTAACGATCACATAAACAGCTAAAGCTGCGCAGATCAGACCTGCGATAATATTTCCTTTTCTCATATTGAAACTCCATTCTAAAACAACTGTCTCACAGAGGTCTCCCTGGGGAAAGCCCTCGCAGACAAAACCGGGGAGTGGGTTTCCCACTCCCCGTTAAGTCAGTTTACATTACTGTACTTTCAGACCAAGATCTGTAACCAGAGCTGTGTATGTCTCAAGGTCAGATTTGATACGCTCCTCAAATGTAGCGCCGTCAAGAACGTCGATCACGTTGTTGGACTTGTTCATGAAGTCAACGAATGCGTCAGACTGTGCTGCCTGAGAGAAGATCTCATAGAGCTGGTCAACAACCTCGTCCGGAGTATCCTTCGGAACACCAAGACCTCTCCATGTACCAAGAACTACATCGTAACCAGCTTCCTGGCATGTCGGAACGTCCGGAATGGAATCAAGACGTTTGTCGTTCATAACTGCAAGAACCTTTAAATCGCCGGACTCAACGTAGTTAGCAACCTCAGCGTAGGAAACTGCTACTGCGTCAATATGCTCACCAAGAAGGTCTGTGATCGCACCTGCTGCTCCATCGTAAGCAACGTGTTTGAACTGAGCGCCTGTCTCTTTTGCAAGACCTGCTGCTGCAAGGTGCCAGATCGCGCCGTTACCGGAGTTACCCATGGAAACCTCGTTCTCTTTTGCGTAGTTGATGAAGTCTTCGATCGTGTTGAAACGGTCATCTTTTGCGTTTACTGTGATCGCTGCACATGCGCTGTTTACCATCATGATCGGTTTGAACATGGAATATGTAAGACCAGCGTTTGTTCCCATAGCCTCAAGAGTTGCAAGCTCTACTGTGATCATGGTAACGGTTGTGCCATCAGCCTTAGCGTTTGCGCCAGCGAGCATACCGGTTGCTCCGCCGCCGCCGGAACGGTTCTCTACGGAGATGTTTTTGAAGGAACCCTTCGCTGCGTCTGCTAAAGCACGCATAACTGTATCGGTACCGCCGCCTGCATCGTAAGGAACGATACATGTAACTGTTTTATCCTTCCATGCGGATGTGTCAACGCCAGAAGCTGCTGCCTCTGTTGCTGCCCCCTCAGCTGCTGCAGTTGTCTCTGTTTTTGCTGCCTCTGTCGCTGCTGCAGTTGTCTCTGTTTTGCTGGAGCTGCTTCCGCAAGCTGTCAGGGAGAGAGCCATAGCTGCTGCCATTGCGAGCGATACTACTCTTTTTCTCATAAAACTACTCCTTTTCTCTTTCCTAATACTTTCTTAACGATTTTTTAGGTTTCTTTATGAAATTTTTACACGACATATTGTAGACGTTTGTGAACAACTTGTCAATGGTTTTATGGAAAGTCTTCACAAAAGATACTTTCAATTCCATACGGTTTTTCATGATTTTTGTAGCTTTTTACCAAAAAAGGCGCCCTGACCGTTGGACATTAATTTCAAACCCGGTCAGGGTGCCCTGAATTTTTATACATTTTTTCTTAACGGTTATTCCGCTTTTTTCTTTATTTGTCCGCGGACCGCGCCAAACAGGGTGACCGCGATCAGGGCCAGGAAGAACCAGCAGATCGGAGTATTAAAGAATACACCCACATTCCCGCTGGACTTTAAGAGCGCGGTGCGGAAGTTCTTCTCAGCCATCGGGCCTAAGATCAGGCCGAGAATCGCCGGGCTTGTCGGGATCTTTACTTTACCCATGAGCCAGCCGATCACGCCTGCAATCAACATCGTTCCCACATCGTAGAAGTTGCTCCTCATCGCATAGCTTCCCACTACGCAGAGGATGAAGATGACCGGTGTGAGGATCGTCTTCGGAACGCTGAGTACCTTTGTGAAAAGGCGGATACAGGAGAATCCGAGGAGCACCATGATGGTGTTTGCCACGAACATTCCAAGAAAGATCGTGTAAACGAGAACCTTGTTGGTCTTAAAGAGCATCGGTCCCGGGGTAAGACCCTGGATCGTTAACGCGCCGATCATGATAGCTGCTACAGCATCACCCGGAACACCGAGTGTCAGCATCGGAATCATGGCACCACCGGTTACACCGTTGTTGCCGCCCTCAGAAGCAGCTACGGCCTCCGGGCTTCCTTTTCCGAACAGTTCCGGATGTTTGGACATGCCGCGGGCGGTGTTGTATCCAACGAAGGATCCGATATCGGCACCTGCACCGGGGATGATACCGATGATGGTTCCGATGAGACCGGTAACCGGAGCGACCCGGAACATGGTCTTCATATCTTCTTTTGTCGGGAGAAGTCTTGTCACCGTCGCATCGATCTCGTCGGTGCTGTAGATATCCTCGATGGTCTCGAAGGCCTGGCTCATCGCGAAGAGGCCGATCATGACCGGAATGTACTGGATACCGGAGAGAAGGTTCGCGTTGTCTGTAAAACGAATGTAGCTTGTTACGCTGTCGATACCAACGGTAGCTGTTAAGATTCCTAAGAATCCACAGATCAGGCCCTTTGCCATGTTCTCACCGGAGATGTTGGCGATGATACAAAGGCCGAATACCGCAAGTAAAAAGAACTCAGCCGAGCTGAACTTTAACGCAAGCTTCGCGAGCTGCGGGCTGATGAGCCACAGGCAGAGACAGCTCACAACACCGCCGATATAGCTGGAAAGTGTGGCGATACCGAGCGCGCGCCCCGCCTCACCGCGTTTGGAGAACTGATATCCGTCAATAGCTGTGGCCGCGGATGCCGGTGTACCAGGCGTATGAAGGAGGATCGCGGAGATAGATCCACCGTAGATCGCGCCGACATAAATCCCAAGCAACATTAAGATACCGGATGTAGCATCCATACCGAAGGTAAGCGGAAGAAGAAGTGCTACACCCATTGTTGCGGTCAGTCCCGGAAGTGCTCCGATGCAGATACCCGCCGCAACGCCCGCGAACATGTAGAATAAGACCATCGGGCTGAACGCTGACTGTACAACTTCAAGAAAGAAACTCATATCTCAGCCCTCCTATATGCTGAACATACCGAAATCGATCGGCACGTTCAGGAAATTTTTGAATACATAGTAGATCACAAGGATCACCGCGATGGAGATCACCGCATTTTTCCAGACGGCCCCTCTGTGGAACCACTGGCAGAACGCAAACAGCATGATCACAGACGGGATGATGAATCCAACCGTGGACAACACCAACATGTAAACCAGCAGGATCGCCATGGAAATGTACACACGCTTTGTTCCCGGTGTCCACATCGGAAGCTCCGGGAGATCTTCTTTTTTCATCATCAGGGTTCCGGCGATCAGACCGACCGAGCAGATGAGGAGAAGCGCCGCGATGATGCCCGGCCAGAGTCCCGGACCCGGAACACCTGTACCGTAAGCTTCCGCCCTCGGATAACCGAGACATGTCACGATGACATAGAGGGCAACTGCCGCGCAGACAATGCCCGCAATAATATTTCCTTTTCTCATAGCTGAGACCTCGATTCTTCATAATATCGTTTTCTGCCGAACCCGGAAATTGTTTCCTCCAGCAGAGCCTCCAGATGGGAACCACGGCTGATACCGCGGCTCCCTTTTGATATTTACTGAATCTTTAATCCGAGATCGGTTACAAGAGCCTTGTAAGTGTCAAGGTCAGCAATGATCCTGTCCTCGAAGCTCGGTCCATCCATGATATCGATCACATTGTTAGACTTGTTCATGAAATCAACGAACGCGTCGGACTGTGCCGCGTCAGAGAAGATTTGGTAAAGCTGCTCTACGACGTAATCCGGTGTGCCTGCCGGAACGCCGAGGCCTCTCCATGTACCGAGAACTACATTGTAACCGGCTTCTTTACATGTCGGAACATCCGGGATCGCGTCGAGACGCTTATCATTCATAACTGCAAGGACCTTTAAATCTCCGGATTCAACATAGTTTGCAACCTCTGCGTAGGAAACCGCTACCGCATCGATATGCTCACCGAGAAGGTCTGTGATCGCACCTGCTGCTCCGTCGTAAGCGACATGCTTGAACTTCGCCCCTGTCTCCTTTGCAAGGCCTGCCGCAGCAAGATGCCAGATCGCGCCGTTACCGGAATTGCCCATGGAGACCTCGTTCTCCTTCGCGTAGTTGATGAAATCCTCGATGGTGTTGAAACGGTCGTCCTTCGCGTTTACCGTGATGGCAGAGCATGCGCTGTTTACCATCATGATCGGCTTGAACATGGAATATGTAAGTCCTGCGTTTGTCCCCATAGCCTCAAGTGTCGCGAGCTCTACCGTGATCATGGTAACGGTAGTTCCGTCTGCCGTGGCATTGGCACCCGCGAGCATGCCTGTCGCTCCGCCGCCGCCGGAACGGTTTTCAACGGAAATATTCTTGAAGGAGCCCTTCGCTGCGTCTGCTAAGGCACGCATAACTGTATCGGTACCGCCGCCTGCATCGTAAGGAACGATACATGTAACCGTCTTATTCTTCCAGTCGGATACATCCACGCCGGAACCGTCAGCCTCTTTGCTCTCTGTATTTGCATTTTCAGCAGCTTTCGTCTCCTCGGCAGCTGCCGTTGTCTCTGTTGTGGTGGAATTACCGCTGCATGCGGTGAGGGATGCCGCCATTACTGCGGCGAGGGCCAGGCTTAATACTCGTTTTTTCATAACAAGTCTCTCCTTTTTAGATATTTTCTTCTGAATCTCTTCCCATTTTTTTCAGAAAGTTTAGAGATTCTTTATACATATCTATTTTAGGAAAACCAGCCCTTGCCGTCAAGCTGTCAGGCGCTTAGAACGTGTTAAGTTGTGTGATAGATCAATAAAATTGATGTGAATTCTGTCTGAGTTTTCGTAATTTTACTTATTTTTTTCTGTCAGAGATACAATATGCAGGGCTCCTTTGGCAGATGTAGGAACGGAGTCCTTCGGGATGAATTCCGTCACATGCCTAAAGAAATTCTCCTTAGCGAAGAGGTCCATGAGAGCTTCTCTCAGGGGATTCTTCCCGTAGATCACAACCGTTGTATCAGCATCGCATTTTAACGCGCTGCTGTTCTTTACGGCCTCCATATCGTTCTGTAAGACAGCGCCGAGAACATAGCTTGCGATCTTCGTCTTATCCGGCTCCGCGAAGGTATTTAAGATCCTTGCAGAGAAACATGCGCGGCCGATTCCCGTCTTCCTGGCAGTCTCGTATCCCGCGAGAACATACTCTTTCGCATAAGTCTCCTCAGAAGCGAAGGAATGTCCAACCGCATCCGCGATCAGGGTATCGTTTGTGATAACGGAGAGGAGCTCTCCCGTGATCGTTGTGAGGCAGCCAGTGATCTTTCCGTCGCGGTCCACGGAGACAAACTTCGTGTGGGAACCAGGAAGAACGAGAAGATACGGTTGTCCCTTTGGAAGGCTCTCGATCACAGCAACGGTCTCAACCTCCTCGCCGCGCATCATATCCATCGACTCGAAGGTCGTAAGATCCAACTTTCCGTCGCGGTTTTTCACTCCCGGGATAAAGAGGATCGGGAGCGGGCATACATCCTCGATAAGAACACTCTTTGCCGCCTTCGCAAGGTCCTCTGCAGATGCCGGGGCAACCACGTGAGGGATCTCTGTGAGTCCCACGTTGGAGGTGATCATTCCGGACGCAGCGACCTGCTTTACATCGTCATATGTAATATCAGCCTGCTTTAAGACATCCTCAAGACAGCCCTTGATTGCTGCCTTTAAGCGGTTATTGTTACCGTCGATAGCGGTGATGCGGACACCGATCTCGGATTTTGCGGATGCCACCGCCTCATATTTCTCATTAAACAGGTACACACGGGTATTCGTTGTTCCTGTGTCGATCGTGATCGTATAGTTTTTCATTTTATGACTGCTCTCCTGTTGTTTTAGTTCTCTGCTGCTTTTACATAAACCTCAGCCAAGACCTTCAACTCATCGTATCTGCCCTCTTCGATCATCTTCTTGTTTGTAAGGCTGGAACCGATTCCAAGACCGATAAAGCCAGCTTTTAAGAAGTCTGGAAGGTTCTTGTCATCCACACCGCCAACTGCGATCATCGGAACGTTGTTGATTGGTGCCATGACAGCCTTACAGTAAGAAAGACCAAGGTTTCCTGCCGGGAAAAGTTTTACAACAGATGCGCCGTAACGGTAAGCGTCAGCGATTTCAGACGGAGTCATAGCGCCCGGAATTGACTCAAGACCGCATGCTACAGTCTCTTTAATTACAGTCTCGTCCACATTCGGAGCAAGTACGAAGGATGCGCCTGCCTCTTTCGCCGCACGAACTTCCTCCACAGACATCACGGTTCCGGCTCCGATCACCATCTTGTCCCCCAGCGCCTCGCGGACTGCGCGGATAGCGTTCGGTGTATCAATGAGCTTTGTCTCGGATTTCTGGTTAAAAGTGATCTCTAAAAGGCGGATTCCGCCATCATATAATGCCTTTGCAACATCAACGATCTTCTCGGACGGCACACCTCTTAAAATTGCGATGATCTTGTGTTCTTTGATCAGACTTTCAATTTTCTTCTCCATGATTTTTCTTCCTCCGAATTGTATAGTTTGCTTGTAACTGCGCAGCAGGTCTGCACGCCTGCTGCGCTGACCGCAAGAAAACAATCATTATATTTTATATTTATTTTCTAATAGTATAATACTCATACCTGCATCCGGCAACTGAATTTTTATCCACTGCGAGTATCCATATCAGGCAAAAGAAAAAGGAGCCATCCCTAAAGGAACAGCCCCTGTACGCTTATTAGTTGTACTTGCGCTTTCTTGCCGCTTCAGACTTCTTTTTACGTCTTACGCTCGGCTTCTCATAATGCTCTCTTTTACGAATCTCCTGCTGAATACCTGCCTTTGCGCAGTTTCTTTTGAATCTGCGTAAAGCGCTGTCCAGACTTTCGTTATCTTTAACGATTACGTTTGACATAGCTCACACCTAACCTCCCTCCAGTTGTGTAATTGTGCATAATACAACTGTTTGGGTATTTTTTAGCACTGGTATGATTATATCATAAATTACACATTCGTCAACCTATTTTTACTAGAAAAATGCATTTTTTTCAAATTTATTTTTGATGCCGGGCAACCTTGCACAGCCCGGCATCAAAAAGGCTTGAAACAGCCTTAATTCTTAACTTATTTTACCTGCTCAGAAACGACTTCCGCAACCTTTATGAGTGCGTCCGCAACGCCTTCCGGATTCTTACCGCCGGCCTGCGCCATGTTCGGACGTCCGCCGCCGCCGCCACCTACAAGACCTGCGATGGCCTTGATGAGGTTACCTGCGTGAGCGCCCTTCTTCTGGGCTTCGTCTGTCACAGCAGCCATAAGATTTACCTTGCCGTCAAGAACGGATGCGATCACAACAACGCCTTCTCCGATCTTCTCCTTTAACTGGTCGCCTAAGTTTCTTAAGCCGTTCATGTCAACGCCGTCTGCGCGGACTGCAAGGACTTTCACGCCCTTCACTTCCTGAACCTGATCCATTACATCGCCCATTGCCTCTTTGGCAAGCTTGCTCTTTAACTTCTCGTTCTCGGAGTGGAGTGTCTTGATCTCCTCCATCATGGACTCGATCTTTGTCTTTAAATCAGCCGGAGTGGACTTCGCTGCAGCTGCTGCCGCGTGAAGCTCCTGCTCTACATTCTCATAGTGATGGATCAGGCCATCGGAGGTGAGTGCCTCGATACGTCTTACACCTGCTGCTACACCAGCCTCGGAAAGGATCTTGAAGCAGCTGATCTCGGAGGTATTCTTAACGTGGGTACCGCCGCAGAGCTCTGTGGAGAAGTCTCCCATTCTTACGACACGGACCTTATCGCCGTATTTCTCTCCGAAGAGCGCCATCGCGCCTGTCTTCTTTGCGTCCTCCAGACTCATAACATCTGTAACAACCGGAAGTGCCGCGCGGATCTCTTTATTTACAATAGCCTCAACTTCCTTGATCTCATCCTGGCTCATTGCAGAGAAGTGAGTGAAGTCGAAACGAAGTCTGTCTCTTGTCACAAGGGAACCAGCCTGCTCAACGTGTGTGCCGAGTACGGTTCTTAATGCCTTGTGGAGAAGGTGGGTCGCACTGTGGTTTCTTCCGATCAGGGAACGGTTCTCCTCATTTACCTTAAGAGTTACTGTCTCACCTGTCTGGAACATACCGCTTACCATATGTCCGATATGACCGATCTTTCCGCCCTGAAGGTGGATCGTATCTTCTACCTCGAACTTGCCGTTCGCACTCTCGATCACGCCGCGGTCACCGACCTGACCGCCCATGGTTCCGTAGAATGGAGTCTCAGAGGTGATAACGCATGCTTTCTCACCGTCTGTCACCGCGTCTGCGATCTCATCCTCGCCTTCTTCATCAGCGGCAAGTCTTACGAGGGCTGTCACCTTGGACTCATCCTCAAGCTTGTCATATCCTGTGAAAGCGGATGTTAAGGATGCGTCGAGTTTCTGGTAGATATCGTCGCGTCCCATGTAGTTTGTGGTCTTTCTGGCACTTCTTGCAGTCTCTCTCTGAACCTGCATTGCCTTGTGGAAACCTTCTTCATCGACAGTGAGTCCCTTATCGTCGAGGATCTCCTTTGTTAAGTCGATCGGGAATCCGTAAGTATCGTAGAGCTTGAACGCATCCTCACCGGCAAGGACCTTTGTTCCCTTTGCTTCCATATCTTTTTCAAGATCAGCAAGGATCTCAAGACCTTTGTCGATGGTGTTGGCAAAACGCTCTTCCTCCTGGTCGATCACGCGGAGGATCATATCTTTCTTCTCCTCTAACTCCGGATAACCGTCCTTGGAGAGATCAATAACGACCTGTGCAAGCTTTGTCATGAAGTTTCCCTCGATGCCGAGGATACGTCCGTGACGTGCTGCTCTTCTTAAAAGTCTGCGGAATACATAACCTCTGCCCTCGTTGGACGGCATGATTCCGTCAGATGCCATAAATGTGCAGCTCTTTACGTGGTCAGCGATAATACGGAGAGAAACGTCCTTCTTGTCGTCCTCCTCGTATCTGCAGTGTGCAAGAGCGCCTACCTCGTCCATCAGGGCACGGTTTGTATCTACATCGAAAAGGGATGCCACATCCTGGCAGACAACAGCCAGTCTCTCGAGTCCCATACCTGTATCGATGTTCTTCTGGATCAGATCGGTGTAATTTCCGTGTCCGTCATTGTTGAACTGGGAGAATACGACATTCCATACTTCCATGAAACGGTCTCCCTCGCCACCCATAACGTCCTCCGGGCCTGTACCATACTTCTCTCCGCGGTCATAGTAGATCTCAGAGCACGGGCCGCACGGACCTGCGCCATGCTCCCAGAAGTTGTCTTCTTTGCCAAAACGGTAGATTCTCTCTTTCGGGATTCCGATCTCCTCGTTCCAGATGCGGAAAGCCTCATCATCGTCAAGGTAAACGGACGGATAGAGACGGTCTGCCGGGATTCCTACGCATTCGGTCAGGAACTCCCATGCCCAGTGGATCGCTTCTGTCTTGAAGTAATCGCCGAAGGAGAAGTTTCCCAACATTTCGAAGAATGTGCCGTGGCGGGCTGTCTTACCGATATTTTCGATATCGCCGGTACGGATACATTTCTGGCATGTGGTGACTCTGCGCCTCGGTGGGATCTCCTGGCCTGTGAAGTACGGCTTTAACGGTGCCATACCGGAGTTGATCAAAAGTAAGCTGTTATCGTTGTGCGGAACGAGGGAGAAACTCTTCATCGCAAGATGTTCCTTGCTCTCGAAGAATTCAAGGAACATTCTCCTCAGTTCGTTTACACCATATTTCTGCATGGTACTGCCTCCTGGTTACTGTTGTGTACTTTTTTTATCTCTGAATTTCTTACCCAGAACGATACCCGCCAGGGCAACTGCGGCCAGAATCACAGCCTCTAAAGCTGTTGAAATACATGATGCGAAAAATGCGGACATAAAAACGCCTCCTTCTCCGGCTGTCTAAAATTCAGACGCCTGTGTTTAAAATGACACATTTGTACAGTTTCTATTTATATTATTTTTTCGGGATCTGCCCATAAAGCCAGTGCGCCGGTCTTCTGCGCAGATTCTCATAACTTATACTATAATCGTTTCTCGTTCTGTTGGCAAGATGTTTTTTCTGTTCCGTGGCATTCTGGTGGACCTTTTCTGCCGTCAAACGGCTTTTCTGTCACTTCTTCATAAGTGAAACCGGCGCATCTGAATTTTTTAGTGATTCAAATGTGCCGATGTGTCGTCTTTTAATTTTTCTCAGGCTCCAGGTAATCCCCATAATTTTCCAGCAGTTCATAGCATCGGTCCATCGTCACGCTCGCTGATGTGCGGACATACTCGATGCTCTGGGATGGTGTGCTGTTTGACTTCGCACTGGCTTTATCCGCCGCCAGGTCGCGCTTTCGAATCCACTCCACTTCTTCCCGGCGGAGCGCTTCCGCTGCACTCTCGTCCATCTCTTTATGGATGCTTGAATAGATCAGGTTCAGCTCGCGGTCCCAGAGATTTCTCACATATTCCGCCGTCGCATACCGGGAGGTCTGACTCATCGTCTGATCATCCTGGTACTTTTCCGCCTCAGTTCTAACCGCCTCAAGGCGCTCCTCCAGATCAGAACGTGTGTATTCGATCACAAGTTTTGCTTCCCCTGCATTTTCCGATGCTGTGCTGTCCGGTTCCAGCGGGGACTTGACCGTCTCTTCCACCGGTATCCCTGCCGCCTCGTCTGCGCCTCCGCTCACCGCCAGCTGATCATTATCCGCCAGTGACAGGTCGCTGACCTCCGCATCGGGAGCTTCTGCCGCTGCGTTTTCTTTCGTCGCAGATTCTTTCATCCTTGTTTCAGTATCAGAAGCTTCTCCCCCATCTTCCGGTCCCCGGCTGGCTTTTGCATCCGCGTGATACAGGGCGATCCCATTATCGGCAGGGCCGCACGCCGGAGCTGGCGCATTCTGGGCTGCCGGGGTATTTTCTGCCACCTTCATCCGATTCTCTGTCATATAGGGATTCCCGGAATTTCCCGCATCCGGCTGCATGGCATCCGCCTCGAAACCGACGACAGCCGCGGTATTCACCCCATGGGAAGAAACAAATTTTTCCATTTCCCATGTGGCGGATACCCCGGCCATCAGGATTCCAATAATTATCAACCATATTCTGCGTCTGCTCATATGTGCCCTCTCGATTTTTCAGGTAACTTTTGTTCTACTAAAAAGATACCATATCGTGAGATCTTTGTGAACAAAAAACGCAAATTAGTAATACATTGTAAGACTTTTGTAAAAAACAGCGTAGCTGCCTTTTTAGTTACTAAGCCCCGTATCCACCAACAGATCCCCACCATCCGCAGCGCTGGTGGCCAGGCGGTCACAGCGCTCGTTTCCGGGATGACCGTCATGGCCCTTGACCCAGTGGAACGTCACTTTATGCGGGTTCATCGCGACGAGCAGCCGTTTCCAGAGGTCCGAATTTTTTACCGGTCCCGTCTTAGGGCGGACCCAGTTATGCTTAACCCAGCCGTCGATCCATTTCTGGTTGAAAGCGTCCACGAGATATTTCGAATCGGAATAAAGGTCTACCTCACAGGACCGGTTTAACGCTTCAAGTCCCACGATCGCTGCCATAAGTTCCATCCGGTTATTGGTTGTCCGCACATATCCCGCGGACAATTCCTTTTCGTGGAGAGTCCCATTTTTATCAATAAACTGGAGCACCGCTCCGTATCCGCCCGGCCCGTCTGGATTTCCGCGGGCCGCTCCGTCCGTATAAAGTGTTACTTTCATGTCTATTTTGTAATTCCTCTCAGATGTCTTATTTTATATGATTCCGGAATTCAGACGGCCCAAGCCGCAGTTACAGATCCCACTTCTCGCAGAGCGCGTTGACCTCTGCCGTAAATTTCTTGATATCCTTGTTCGCGCAGTCGCGGTTCTTCTGGATGATCCGCATCAGGCGCTCGCCTGCAGCCACAAGAAGAGCAAAGATGGACTTATTCTCCTTCTGTCTCGCTGTCTCCTTCTGGATTGGAATACCGACGGTCTGTTTGAGCCACGCACCCGCGGCAAGGTCAAACTCTGATCCCGAGAACGGTGCGTCCGCCACAAGATCGTAGTCCGAGCGCAGGAGGTTCGCGAACTTCGTGCATACGAGATCGTCTCCGTGTACCATAAACACACGGTCCGGTTTCTTCTTAAAGGCGTTGATCCAGGTGAGAAGTCCTTCCCTGTCCGCATGACCGGAAAGTCCGTCCAGGCACACGATCTCCGCTTCTACATCGATGGTCTCACCGAATAGTTTTACGACTTCCGCCCCCTCAATGAGGCTCCTTCCCAGAGTTCCGACAGCCTGGTATCCGGCGAACACGATCGTACACTCCTGTCTCCAGAGATTATGTTTTAAGTGGTGGCGGATTCGTCCGGCATCACACATACCCGCCGCGGAGATAATGACCTTCGGCTCGGAGTCGAAGTTGATCGCCTTGGAATCGTCGCTGCTGACGGAAAGATTTAATCCCGGGAATGCGATCGGGTTGATTCCCCTGTTCACAAGATCCATCGCCTCCTCGTCAAAGCACTCGGAAATGTTCTTATTGAACACATGGGTCGCCTCGACGGCCAGCGGGCTGTCCACATAGACCGGGAATCCGTCATGTCCGGTGACAAGGCCCTCTTCCTTGATCTTACGGATAAAGTAGAGGATCTCCTGGGTCCTGCCCACTGCAAAGGCCGGGATCACAACGTTTCCGTGACGGTCCAGGGTCCTCTGGATGATCTTCGCGAACTCCTCGATATGCTCGTGGGTCCGGTCGTGGGAACGGTCACCGTAGGTACACTCCATTACCACATAGTCGGCCTCATCCGTGTACTGCGGATCCTTGATCAGAGGTTTGTTCTTGTTCCCGATATCACCAGAGAAAACAATCTTCTTCTGTACGCCGTCCTCATCGATCCAGACTTCAATGGATGCGGATCCAAGCAGGTGTCCCACATCCGTAAACCGTACTTTCAATCCGTCGCAGATCGTCAGGATATCACCATAATGGCATGGCACGAAATGCTTTAAAACGCCTTCCGCGTCGTTTACCGTGTAGAGCGCCTGGACCTCCGGGTTTCCGGCACGTCTTGCCTTTCTGTTCTTCCACTCAGCCTCCATTTCCTGGATGTGAGCACTGTCTTTCAACATAATGTTGCAGAGATCGCAGGTGGCCTGTGTGGCGAATATCTGCCCCTTAAAGCCCTTCGCATAGATCAGTGGAAGCAGGCCTGTGTGATCGATGTGGGCGTGGGTGATAAAGATGTAGTCCACATCGGAGAACGGGATCGGAAGCTCCGCGTTCTCATAGACGTTTCCGCCCTGTTCCATACCGTAATCAACAAGAATGTTCTTTCCCGCCGCATTCAGATAATGACAGCTTCCAGTCACTTCATGATCTGCACCGATAAATGTCAGTTTCATGGAACTCCTCCTTTCGCGGCGAAATCTGGAAACTCATGCAAACATCCTATTCCTGTGGTCGATATACAGAAATATCCATTTTTCCCAACCGGGCAGTGTCCGCAACCCTTTTCACGTTCACCGCGGATTTTATCCTTCAGGTTTCTGCCGCAAATACTGTAATTTCAGCATCGTTTTGCAAAATTCGATGAAAATCTTCATTTTTGCAAATCAGCTGTATTATTTGCATCTATTATAGCAAATTTCAGATAATTATGCAAATCATTCCGCCATTACTGTCATTAATAATTTTCTGCAGCGTATCCTGAAGTTTCATCTGACAGTCCTCCGTCATCTGGGAGATCTTCGCCTGCATGCCGTCCTCAACGATCTGTTCCACGGACTTTCCGAAGATATTCGTATCCCAGACACCTTCCTCCGTCGCTTCCCCGTCCTTTATGTACGCGATCAAGTCCTTCGCCTGCTGCTCGTTCCCGACGATCGGCGCGATCTCCGTCTCGATCCTGGCCTTTATGAGATTGATGGAGGGTGCCTGGGCATGGATCTTCACACCGTACTTGCTGCCATGGCGGATCAGCTCCGGCTCATCTAAGGAGATCTCCGTCTTATCCGGCAGGACGATTCCGTAGCCCTTCTGGCGCACCTCCACCAGGGCGTTTCTCACCTTCTCGTACTCTTCCTTCATCCCGGCAGATTCCTTTAAGATTTTAAACAGGCTGTACTCATCCCGCACCGTCAGGCCGGAAATATCGCTTAAGACCTCAAAGTATGCCGCCTCATCCACCAAGACCCGGATCGTCACCCGGCCGCTCGCAAGATCCAGCTCATCCGCGATCAGTTTTTTCACTGCCTGATCTGTTTCCGGCACAGCCTCCTTCGGCACGTCCTTCATCTGGACGGATCTCTTCAGGAGTTTTCCCGCCTCCATGATCAAACCTGCCTTTAACGCATGATCATCCGGCAGGATCTCCACCCATTTCGGGATCTCAAAGTCGAGCTCTGTCACCGGGAACTCCAGGAGCACGGTGCCCAATATCTCCTCGATGTCTTCTCGCTTTAGCTGTTCACAGTTTGCCGCCCGCACCGGGACCCCGTACTGGTTTTCCATCTTTAACGCCAGGGCTTTCGTCTCCGCCGCATAGGGTCTTGTAGAGTTTAACAGGATCAGGAACGGTTTTCCGATCTCCTTCAACTCCGAGATCGTCTGCTCCTCCGCCTCCTTAAAATCATCCCTGGAGAGTTCCCCGAAGCTGCCATCGCAGGCCACAACGATCCCGATGGTGGAATGGTCCCGGATCACCTTTCTCGTACCAATTTCCGCCGCCTGGGTGAAGGGGATCTCATAATCGTACCAGGGCGTCTTCACGAGACGTTCCTCCCCGTTTTCCGTATGTCCCGCAGCACCTTCCACCATAAAACCCACACAGTCGATGAGCCGCACCTTCGCCCGGATCCCCTCCGCAAGCTCCAGCTCCGCCGCCTCCTTCGGGATAAACTTCGGCTCCGTGGTCATGATCGTCTTCCCCGCAGCACTCTGGGGAAGCTCATCCCTGGTCTGGGCCTTTTTCTGTCCGTCCGGGAGGTTCGGGAGCACAAGAAGCTCCATAAACCGCTTGATAAATGTGGATTTCCCAGTGCGCACAGGTCCTACAACACCCACATAGATCTCTCCGCCCGTCCTCGCCTCGATATCCTTGTATACATGGAAATGATCCATAAAAATACCCCCTCGCATATACTGTTGCAGTGTATGCGCGAGGGGGACATTTTATACCGGCAGAGCCTTTTCTTACGCCGCAGTACGGAAAAATACAGGCTGCTGCAAGGCTTGTTCTGACTTCTATTCCCACGGAAGATCGCTGTGCTCGATGCGCTTATCGCGGAGCATCAGGTCAGCCACCGCCTCTTTTGCAGGTTTTCCTTCAAACAGGACCTGGTTTACCTCCTCAACGATCGGCATGGAAACATTGTATTTCTTTGCGAGGGATCTCGCAGCCTTCGCTGAGTAAACGCCTTCTACCACCATCTGGACTTCCTTCATTGCTTCTTCCATCGTGTATCCTTTTCCGATGAGGATACCAGCGCGGCGGTTTCTACTGTGCATGCTGGCGCATGTCACGATCAGATCGCCGATTCCGGAAAGTCCAGTATAGGTCTGGTATTTTCCGCCCATGGCGATGCCAAGTCTCGCGATCTCCGCCATACCGCGGGTGATGAGGGCTGCTTTCGCATTGTCCCCGTAACCCAGGCCATCAGCGATTCCCGCTGCCAGGGCAACAACGTTCTTTAACGCGGCGCCTGTCTCGATCCCCAGGACATCCGGGCTCGTGTATACGCGGAACACCGGGCTGATAAATGTGGACTGGACGTACTCTGCAACGTTCTTCTTGCGGGATCCCGCAACGCAGAGCGTCGGAAGTCCGCGGCTTACCTCCTCCGCGTGGCTCGGTCCGGAAAGAACAGCTGTCTCCGCCATCGGAAGTTCTTCCTTTATGATCTGGGTCATTGTATCGAGAGTATTCTCCTCGATTCCCTTTGCCACATCCACAATGAGCTGTCCCTCTTTACAGAACGGCTTCATCTTCTGCGCCGTGCTGCGGACAAATACGGACGGAACCGCCATCACGAGAAGGTTCTTATCCTTCATCGCTTCCTCAAGGTCAGCGGTATAGATGATTCCCTCCGGCAACGTCACTCCCGGAAGATTCTTGTGAGTCCTGGTCTTTGCCATCTCCTCGATCTCCGCCGGGATCGCGGACCACAGTGTGACCTCATGTCCATTGTTTCTTAACAGCACCGCAATCGCGGTTCCCCATGTACCGGAACCGATAATACCAATTTTTTCCATGTTCAGGAACTCCTTTTCTCTTTAATCTCACTGCCCTGTACCGACTGATATTTTCGTGCTTAAGCGCTTATTCAGTTTTTCTTTCCACCCCAGAGCTTGTTCTCTGTGCCGGATAAAAGTCTTTTTATGTTCGTCTTGTGTCTCCAGATCGCCATCGCCATCAGGACGAAGGCAACGACATAAAACTCCATGAGATGATCTGCAGAGACGGTAAATGTTCCATGCGCCCCGTAGACCAGTATCTGGATAAAGAATGAGATCACCACCAGAATAGAACCAAGGGAGACATATCTTGTAATGATGACAGCTCCAAGGAACAGTGCTGCACAGACAAGCGTCACGCGCCAGTCCATGGACACGAGGATACCCGCCATGGAGGCAATTCCCTTTCCTCCCTTGAAGTTTAAATAACACGGGAAATTATGACCGAGGACAACGCCGAGACCTGCGTAGAGCACATAGAGGTCTGTGTCCGGGCTTCCCTTAAAGATGATCCGCGCCGCAAGACAGGCGAACACCGTCTTTAAAAAATCTCCCGCGAACACGATGAGCCCCGCTTTTTTTCCCATGACCCGGAGCGCATTTGTCGTTCCGGAGTTTCCGCTTCCGTAGTTTCTGATATCGATATGGTTCATCTTACCGTAAAGATATCCTGTCTGGAATAATCCAAACACATAACCCATAACAAGACAAATCACTCTGCCCATTGCTTAATCCTTCTCCTTCCTCTCGCGGATGATGAATTTTAAGGATGTTCCGCGGAAGCCGAAGGCCTCACGGATCTTGTTCTCTAAGTATCTCGTGTAGGAGAAATGCATTAACTCCTTATCGTTTACGAAGATAACAAAGGTCGGCGGTTTTACCGCAACCTGGGTCACATAGTAGATCTTTAAGCGTTTGCCCTTGTCGGACGGCGGCTGCTGCATAGCGACAGCTTCTGTCACGATCTCGTTCAATACACCGGTAGCCACGCGGAGCGTCTGGTTCTCGCGGACCATATCGATGAGCTCGAAGAGCTTTTCCATTCTCTGTCCGGTCAGGGCGGACACGAAGATATACTCCGCATACGGCATGTAGGACAGGGTCTCTTTTAATTTTCTTGTGTACTCATAGATCGTCTTGTCGTTCTTCTCGATGGCATCCCACTTGTTGACAACGACGATCACGCCTTTTCCGCGGTCATGGGCGATACCGGCGATCTTTGCGTCCTGCTCAGTGATTCCCTCAACGGCATCGATGACCATGAGGACCACATCAGCGCGCTCCACCGCTGTCACAGTACGGATAATACTGTAGCGCTCGATATCCTCTTTGATCTTGCTCTTTCTTCTTAAGCCCGCAGTATCGATAAAGATATATTCAGTGCCGTTTCGCACGATCTCTGTATCGACAGCGTCTCTTGTGGTTCCGGCGATGTTGGATACGATCACACGGTTTTCACCGAGAAGCTTATTGATAATAGAGGATTTTCCGACGTTCGGTTTTCCCACGATGGCGATTCTCGGACGGTCATCCTCGCTGTCGTCATACTGGTCCTCACGGAAATACTTGACTACCTCATCGAGAAGCTCGCCAAGGCCAAGTCTTGAAGCCGCGGATACCGGGACCGGGTCTCCGATTCCCAGGTTATAGAATTCGTATACATCGTTTCCGAACTTCGCCATGCTGTCCACCTTATTGACCGCAAGAACGACCGGTTTCTTGGACTTTCTTAACATGTCCGCAACCTTGGAGTCCGCGTCGACGAGACCCTGGCGCACATCCACGATAAAGATGATGACGTCCGCGGTATCGATGGCGATCTGCGCCTGCTCACGCATCTGCGCAAGGATGATATCCTTGGAATCCGGCTCGATTCCGCCTGTATCAATTAAGGTAAAATTGTTGTTTAACCAGGTGCAGTCCGCATAGATACGGTCTCTTGTCACACCCGGAGTGTCTTTTACGATCGAGATCGTGCTGCCGGCAAGGACGTTGAAGAGTGTGGATTTTCCCACATTCGGTCTGCCGACGATCGCCACTACTGGTTTACTCATATATTTTCCTCATTTCTATACTTCGCCGTCCCAATCAGGGATAACTTCCCCGTCCTCTGTGAGACCGGCATCTTTCATTGTAAGCTCATATGCCCCGTGTTCCGCAGTCTGTTCTCTCGCCGCCTCCGGGTCAAGGATCGCGTCCACAAGGTCATATCCGCTTGATTTTACTATATTTATCGGAATCTGTAAAGCATCTTCCGCCTGGGTCTTTGTGATATCATCCAGGAAAATCTCCTCGCCGCTCTTAAACATAACGGCCGGAAGGATCAGCCTGTCGCCTAAAGGCTTATCCTTTAACTGGGCGATCAGATCCTGTCCTGTGATCAGTCCCGCCACCGTGATCTTTTCGCCGAAGAAATCATTCCGGATCGGGTAGATATGGACCTTTCGTCCCGGATAGACTTTCATGATCTCCTTTACAAGCGTGTCCAGATACGGATACGGCAGACGTCCTGTGGCGATTGAGAGTTCTTCCTCTTTTCCATCGTCCGTCTTCTCATCCAGGGCATCCATGACTTCCTCATGCAGCAGCCGCAGCATACCGACGCCGTTCTCCAGCTGGATATATCCGTCGTATCTTCCTTCCTCCGGCATCTCGCGCTCCGCCAGGATATACCACTCATCACTTGCATGGATAAAGTGGATCCCGTGGCGCTCGTAGTTGATCTTCTGCCATTTTTCGATGAGGTCTATCACCTCGCAGGCATCTTCCTTTGTAAACGGTTCCAGCGGGTAAAGACCCTCACGATACTTCGAGAGACCGACCGGAACCACCGACACGCTCTGCATCACCGGCGCGTACTTTGAGAGCTGTTCGATGGTGTACGCCAGCTCATTTCCGTCATTGACGCCCCGGCATAGAACGATCTGTCCGTTCATCTCCGTTCCCGCCTCGTAAAGACGGTCGATCTTCTTTAACGCCTCCCCCGCAAACCGGTTGTGGAGCATCTTACAGCGCAACTCCGGGTTCATAGTCTGCACGGAGATATTAATCGGGGCCAGGTGGAAGCGGATGATCCGCTCGATATCTTTATCCTTCATATTTGTCAGGGTGATGTAGTTTCCTTGAAGGAACGAAAGTCTGGAGTCGTCGTCCTTAAAGTAGAGCGTCTCACGCATTCCCGGCGGCATCTGGTCGATAAAGCAGAAGATGCACTTATTGGAGCAGGACTTATAGTCACTCATAAGTCCGTTTTCAAAGGTAAGTCCCAGGTCCTCACCGCCGCTCTCGATCTCAAGTTCCCACTCTTCTCCGTTTGCCTTCCGCACGACCATCACGAAGCTCTCGGCATCCGTCATATAGTCGTAGTCAAAGATATCTTCCAGCTCTTCCCCGTCTATGGTAAGCAGCACATCTCCCGGTTCCAGTTCCAGCTCTTCCGCGATGGATCCGGGGGTAACTGCCATAATTTTATGTCCCTGATATTTCACTTCTTTTATCCTTCCTGCATGGTTCTAAACTTAATCATACCAATCTTCCTCCGATTTGTAAAGGAACGATATTCTTTTTTCCTTCGAATTTTCATGGGAAACTATTGACGAAAAATGTCTGAAAATGGTATACTCGGCGTGGAATGCCTGCAGGTTCCCGTATAAATAAGGAGATCCAGGCAAAAATATGATCTGACAGTCCGACCGCAGAGGCCGGACCGCAACACAAAAAATCGGAGGATTATCTGACATGTCTAATCAGTACGTTTTCAACGACCGTCTGCCGCTTGCACCGCTTAAGATCGCTGCTCTTGAGAGCTGCCGTGATCTTGCGCAGAAAGTCAATGACCACATCGTAAACTTCCGCCGCAACGATGCGGAAGAATTACTTCGCCGCCAGGGAAATTTACAGTACCGTGGCTACGATGTTGACTCCTATCTTCTCGACTGCGCCTGCCCGCGTTTCGGAAGTGGTGAAGCAAAGGGGATCGTAAACGAATCTGTCCGCGGAACCGATATTTTCTGCATGGTCGATGTAACAAACCATTCTCTTACCTACAAGATGTCCGGATATGTAAACCACATGTCCCCGGATGACCACTATCAGGATCTCAAGAGAATCATCGGCGCTACGGCATCCACCGCACACCGTATCAACGTTATCATGCCGTTCCTTTACGAGAGCCGTCAGCACAAGCGTACTCACAGAGAGTCTTTAGACTGTGCAATGGCACTTGAAGAGTTAGTAAACATGGGCGTGTCCAACATCATCACATTTGATGCACATGACCCGCGCGTACAGAACGCGATCCCGTTATCCGGTCTCGACAACTTCATGCCGACCTACCAGTTCGTAAAAGCACTGTTTAAACATGACAATACCTTAAGGATCGATAAAGACCACTTAATGGTCATCAGCCCGGACGAAGGCGCAATGAGCCGTGCCGTATATCTCGCCAACAACCTCGGCGTTGATATGGGTATGTTCTACAAGAGAAGAGATTACTCCAAGGTCATCAACGGAAGAAACCCGATCGTTGCCCACGAGTTCCTCGGAAGCTCCGTTGAAGGAAAGACTGTGATCGTCGTTGACGATATGATCGCCTCCGGCGAGAGCATGCTCGATACTGCAAAAGAGTTAAAGGAGCGCAAGGCCGAGAAGGTCGTTGTATGCTGCACCTTCGGTCTCTTCACCGCAGGCTTCGAGAAATTCGATGAGTTCTACCAGAAGGGCTACATCGACAGCGTTGTCACAACAAACTTAAACTACCGTTCCCCGGAACTCTTTACAAAGGAATGGTATGTGGAAGCTGATATGAGCAAGTACATTGCTGCCATCATCAACTCCTTAAACCACGACGTTTCCATCGGAAACTCCCTGTCCCCGACAGACAAGATCCAGAAGCTTATCAGAAAGTACAACGAGGGTCTTCTTTAATTTTAAATCTCAGAGAATATTTACGCCGTCCGGCTTTCCATTATGGATTCCAGGCGGCGTTTTTTCATATTCTACACATTTCAGACGCAGAATCCCATTAAAAAAGCGGAAATTCCAACATTTCTGCAGGAATTCCCGTTTTTATTTCTTACAGCATCTTAGTTTCCGTTCACACGTCTCACTTTATTGATGTCAAGCTTATCTGTCGCGGTGAAATCGAATTCGATCGCAAACTGTACATTATCCGGAAGTGCCTTCTTCTTTAACACCTCAAAATACTGGGACGCGTCTTTAATGACGAGTCCTGTTGTATTCCAGTTATCGCCAGGCAGGATCCATACCTTTAAGTTTCCGACCTTCAGCTCATACGGAAGTTTCTGGGATACCCACTCGGTCTTTCCGTACTTGGCAAGGCAGTTATAGACATCTCCCATGGTCAGCTTCCCTGTGGATCCGTCGAAGAGATCTGTCTTCTCGTAGGTTGTTGTTCCGCCATTGTCATGAGCTTCCTGAAGAGTGTCCGCATTCAGCTTCAGGTTTCCTGAGTTCACGGCTGCTGCCTGCGTCGGCTGCGGATTTGCCTTTGTGGTCTCCACCGTTTCCTTAACTGCTGCTGTTGTCTCTTTCACAGAAGCTGCCGCAGATTCCTTCTCAGAGCTTCCTGTCGTCTCCTCTTCTGTATCTGCCTCAGTCTCCTCCTCGGCGGCATCCGTCTCCTCTTCAGTGGTCTCATCCTCATACGGATTGTGGTCTAAAAGTTTTCCATCCACATCCGCATAACGGCCATCCGGAGTCGTATCATCCACCAGCATTCTGCCATCATCCTCAAAATAGTATACCGCACCGTCAAGCTGCTGGTATCCCGTCACCGCACTGGCGTAGAGACGTCCCGCTGCCGGATTGAAGTAGTAGGAGCCGCCAGTCTCATCTGTATACCAGCCAAGTCTCCAGGAACCATCTTTGTTCAGGCAGTATGTATAGTCGCCTCCGCTGATCACTCCCGCGTCATAGTTTGACGGAGCCAGCGCAAAGGCACGCTTATAATACTTGGAAGCGCCTTCCACGTCCCCTGCTTCCAGAAGTTCATCTGCCTTCGCGTAGGACTCGTCTGCAGCGGAGGAACGGTAGCTGTCCAGTTCTTCTTTATAACTTTTATTTCCAGGTCTCATGGAAACTGCCTTCTCCCAGAATCTCAGGCAGGCATCCACATCCTCGAGTTCCAGATAATAGGAAGATGCGGAATTTAAAAATTCATCAAGCTGGTCATCTGTCACCGTAGAATTCTGGTTTACGAACCGCTCAAGACCACTCTGGACGATACTCTCCGCCTCTTTTACTTTTCCTGCATCTACATATACACCGATCAGCATAGAGTATGCATCGATCCGGTCTGGCGCCTCATCGATCACAGCCTTTAAAGTCTCGATCGCCTGATCGTTCTTTCCTTCATCGTAGCAGTACTGTCCGTAGGCAACTCTTGCCTCCAGCAGGGCATTTTTAATACTTGCATCATTCTGATCTGCTTTCTGAAGAACTGACACTGCATTTTCATAATCATCCATCATGGAATATGCTTCCGCAAGCTGCAGGGAATTCTCCACGGTGACACCATCGAGTTCCTGAAGTTTTAAAAGCCACGGGATCGCTGTCTCGTAATCCTCGTTGTCTGTCAGGACCTGGCAGATCGTGCGGACACAGTTATCCTGTTCTTTTTCCAGGGACGTATCCTTTGTCTTCTCATATCCCTGCTGCAGGATCGCCATAGCTTCATCGTACTCTTCATTTCCAATATAGGCTTTGGAAAGCTGGATATAGGCTTTGCTGTAATCCGGATCCAGTTCAATACATTTTAAAAGGGATTCGATGGCACTCTCGTAGTCCTCTTCCCCGACGTACTGGGATCCCTCCTTATAGAGATTCTCCGCTTCCGTCGAACTTGCCTGTGCCGCCTGAGTCACATCGTTCACTGAAGCGTCTTTCTTGCCGCAGGCGGAACAAAGTACCACCGCTGTGGCCATAATCAAAAACCATTTTCTCATTCTAATTCCTCATTTTTTGCCGGAGTATTTTGTCATAGAGCAAAATTTTATCCGATTTGCAGTTTGTTTTTTATCCGGCTGATTTAAAGCTTACCAGTTTATAACTATACCATTTTTCTCTCTTTCTGTCCAGATGGAAGTCAGAGGAAAACTATGGCAGAATTTCGGCAAAAACAGGGACCAGCCATACAGCTGATCCCTGCAGTCATCTTTTATTCAGTTTTCACGAGGATCTTCAAAGCTTACGCCTCTACTTCTCCGCCTGCCGTTCTCGCTTCCACTTCCTTCTTCTGAACATCGCCAGGAGCCTGCTCATAGCGGCTGAATTCGTAGGAGAATACGCCGATACCGCCGGTCATGGAGCGGAGGTCTGTGTTGTAGCCGAACATCTCGGACATCGGAACATCAGCAACGATCTCCTGCTTTCCACCATGGAGAGAATTCATTCCGAGAACACGTCCTCTTCTTCTGTTTAAGTCACCCATAACGTCTCCGGTAAACTTATCCGGAACAACGACTTTTACGGAAGCGATCGGCTCTAAGAGAACCGGGTTGGCATCCATAAAGCCCTTCTTGAAGGCCAGGGTTGCAGCCATCTTGAATGCCATCTCGGAGGAGTCAACCGGATGGTAGGAGCCATCGAGGAGCGTTGCCTTGATGCCGACTACCGGATAACCGGCTAACGGACCCTTTGTACAGCATTCCTGTACGCCCTTTTCAACTGCCGGGAAGTAGTTCTTCGGAACTGCGCCGCCGAATACTTTTTCTTCAAAGATATAAGGTGTCTCGAGATCGCCGGACGGCTCGAAGGACATCTTAACGTCACCAAACTGTCCATGTCCACCGGACTGTTTCTTATAACGGCCAGGAGCCTCCACTTTCTTGCGGATCGTCTCGCGGAACGCGAATTTCGGTTTGGAGAGTTCCACATCGACTTTATAACGGCCGAGAAGCTTGCTGACGGTAACTTCAAGCTGCTGATCGCCGATTCCGTAGAGTAAGCTCTGGCGGTTCTCGGTATCGTTCACAACGCGGAGTGTCAGGTCCTCTTCCATCATTCTTGCGAGTGCGCTGGAGATCTTGTCCTCGTCGCCCTTTGTCTTTGCGGCAAAGCGCATATATGTATACGGGGTGGAGATCTTCGGTTTGTGGTATACGATCGGAGCAGATCTTAAAGCGATCGTATCGCCTGTCTGTGTCACGGAGAGCTTCGCGACGGCACCGATATCGCCGGCCTTCAGCTCCGGAACCTCGATCACGTCCTTACCTCTTAATACATAGACTTTCGCGATCTTCTCTTCTGCGTCCTTATTTACATTGTAGAGAGTGCTGTCCGGTTTTAATGTGCCGGTGCAGACCTTCATCAAGGAATATTTTCCGATAAACGGGTCAACGATGGTCTTGAATACTCTTGCGGAGAGGGAAACCTCATCGTTGTATTTTGCGGTAAAGTGCTCGCCGTTTGATACGTCAACGCCGACACACTCGCCCTTATCCGGTGACGGGAAGTAGCGGTCGATAGCATTTAATAATGCGTTGAAGCCCTGGCAATTGATGCCGGAACCCATCATGACCGGAACAATAGAACCGTCGCATACGTGGGTCTGTACTGCGGTGTAAATCTCATCCTGTGTAAACTCTTCGCCGGAGAAGTAACGCTCCATGTACTCTTCGCTTGTCTCAGCAACAGCTTCGATCAGGGCGTCGCGGATAATTCCAAGGTTCTTCTTTGTGTACTCCGGGATCTCGCAGTCCTCATAGTCGGACAGGTTTGTGAAGCGGCGGCCCTGCATCTTAACTGCGTTTACGAAGCCGACGAACTTCTCGTTCTCACGGATCGGTACCTGGAACGGAGCAATCTTTCTTCCGAACTTCTTCTCAAGTTTTAAGATCAGTTCACGGAAGGACGCGTGGTCATCATCCATGTTTGTTACAAATATGATTCTCGGGAGTTTATATTCTTCACACAGATCCCATGCTTTTTCTGTACCAACTTCAATTCCTGCCTTACAGTTTACGACGATGATCGCTGCGTCAGCGGCGCTGACTGCCTCTTCCACCTCGCCTACGAAGTCGAAATAACCCGGAGTGTCAAGAAGGTTGATCTTGATCTTTCCCTCGGCACCTTCGTACTCGATCGGAACCATCGTAGTGGAGATCGAGAACTGTCTCTTAATCTCTTCTTTGTCGTAGTCACTGATCGTATTGCCGTCAGCAACTTTGCCCATTCTCTTTGTAACGCCGGTCAGATAAGCCAGTGCCTCGGCTACCGTCGTCTTACCGGCGCCGCCGTGGCCTAAAAGTACAACATTTCGGATCTGTTTTGTTCCATAAATATCCATATGAATCCCTCCCGTATATGTTTTTTTGCCATTTTTCAAAAGACTTCCGCAAATTACGGAGTTCAGATGTTTTGGCTATACTGCTTATTGCCTATGGTCATATTTTACCAAAACTTTTCGAATTTTTCAAGCTAAATATCGAAATTGCACAAAATATTTTCTGTCATTTTTCGATTGTGGTGGAAAATATGGGTGTTTCAAACGAAAATCTATTAAAAATTGACATCCGCATTCTATTTTTATAAATTTTTCTGGCAGACACAGATCTTTCTTCTTCTCTTTTCTCTGTTTTGTAGGCAGACATGCGACGCACACCCACAGATATGCAGATCCTGGCAATGTTTGATTTATCACTTTAAAGTATTGATTTTTCTTGTTGACATTCATATCCCTGTGTTATAAAATCGAAGGGACAAAGGAGGAGCTGTACAATGTCTGATTCTACATTTGGTTTTATCGGCCTTGGCCTGATCGGCGGATCCATCGCCAGAGGCCTTCGCCGTGCGAATAAAGATATTACAATCATGGCGTACATGCGGACCCGCTCAAAGCTTGAGCAGGCAAAAGCGGACGGGACCATCGACATGATCCTTGACGGGATCGATGAGACACTCTCCGCATGTGACGTTATTTTTCTCTGCACCCCTGTAGAATACAACGCGGTATACCTCGAAAAGGTACGCCCGTTTCTGAAACCTGGTGCGCTGATCACTGATATCGGAAGCACAAAGACAGACATCCATCAGGCGGTGGAACGTCTGGATTACGAGGATGTGTTTGTCGGCGGCCATCCGATGGCGGGTTCTGAAAAAACCGGCTATGAGAGCTCTACGGACCATCTTCTGGAGAATGCCTACTATATTATTACACCTACAAAAAAATCCACACCGGAGCAGATCGGCAGGATCCGCCAGGTTGCCCTGGCCATCGGCGCTCTCCCCATCGTTCTCGACTACCATGAGCACGATTTTTCCGTCGCGGCCATCAGCCATCTGCCGCACCTTGTGGCATCCAGCCTCGTTAATCTTGTCCATGACAACGATTCAAAGGATGAGATCATGAAGCGGCTGGCCGCGGGAGGTTTTAAGGATATCACACGTATCGCCTCCTCCTCCCCTGTCATGTGGGAGCAGATCTGCATGACGAACACAGAAAATATTCTGGTGCTCTTAAAGCGGTATATCACTTCCCTGGAATCCATTTGCGACACGCTGGAAAACCATAACGGTGACGCGATCTACAAGATGTTCGAGGAATCAGGCAAATACCGTTCCACATTCCCGAACCGCGGACAGGGTCCCATCGAGCGGGATTACTCCTTCTGTGTGGATGTTTTGGATGAGCCGGGATCTATTTCTGTCCTCTCTGCGATCCTTGCCGCGAAGGGAATCAGTGTTAAGAATATAGGTATCAATCACAGCCGCGAGGAAGGTGAAGGAGCACTTCGGATTTCTTTTTATAAGGAAGATAAGAAGAATGAGGCGGCGGAGCTTTTGAAAAGCCATAACTATGTGCTGACAAAGTAAGACTTATAGTTTCATTCAGGTATGCGCCAGCATATTCCGATACCGCATGACCGCCTGTTATACGCGGACTGCTACGTCAAAATGCATACCAGTTTTTTATCAGATCGTATTAAACGCAAATTACGAGGAATTTATATGAAATTACATAAAGCAGACCATGTCCGGGGTGAGATCACGGTCCCGGGCGATAAATCCATCTCCCACCGCAGTGTCATGTTCGGATCCATTGCGAAGGGAACTACAGAGATCCATAACTTTCTGGAGGGCGCTGACTGCCTCTCCACCATCGGCTGTTTCCGCCGCATGGGAATCGATATCGAAAATAAAAATGGTGTTGTCACTGTCCACGGAAAGGGCATGCACGGACTGGCTGCCCCTGCCGAGACCCTGGACTGCGGCAACTCTGGAACCACCACAAGACTCATCTCCGGTATTCTCGCGCCGCAGAATTTCGACGTGACGCTGACCGGTGACGAATCCATCCAGAAACGTCCGATGAAGCGCATTATCAAGCCGTTATCCATGATGGGAGCTGATATCAAGAGTGTCCGCGGAAATGACTGTGCGCCGCTCAGGATCTGTGGAAAACCGCTTGCAGGGATCCATTACACTTCCAAAGTCGCATCTGCCCAAGTAAAATCTTCGATCCTGTTGGCCGGACTCTACGCAGACGGGCTCACAAGTATCACGGAGCCGCAGGTTTCCAGAAATCATACGGAACTGATGCTGAAGTTTTTCGGCGCAGAGCTGGAATCAAAGGGAACTACCGTTACGATCTGGCCGGCAACAGAGCTTTTTGGAAACCGGATCGATGTGCCGGGAGATATCTCCTCTTCCGTCTATTTTGTGGCAGCAGGCCTGATTCTGCCAAATTCCGAAGTTCTTATTAAGAATGTAGGCATCAACCCGACAAGAGCCGGACTCATCAAGGTCTGTGAGGCTATGGGCGCTGATCTCACCCTGTTAAACGAGGATCACGAGAACGCAGAGCCGACAGCCGACCTTCTGGTCCGCACAAGTTCCTTAAGGGGCTGTGTCATCGAGGGCGATATCATCCCGACTCTCATCGACGAGCTTCCGACCATCGCCATGATGGCATGTTTCGCCGAGGGGACCACGGTCATCCGCGATGCCGCTGAGTTAAAAGTCAAAGAATCCAACCGTATCGCCATCATGGTCGAAAACCTGCGCGCCATGGGCGCCGATGTGGAGGAGACTGAGGATGGCATGATCATCCACGGCGGAAAACCGCTCCACGGTGCCGTCGTCGACAGTCGCAAGGATCACCGCATCGCCATGACCTTCGCCGTAGCTGCCCTCGCTGCGGACGGGGAGACTGAGATCATTGATGCGGACTGCGTGGATATCTCTTATCCGGCTTTTTATGAGGAGTTGGAAAAACTTACAAAATAGTAAAAAGACCCGAATCCATCTGGTACTTCTCCAGAGATGGATTCGGGTTCTTTTTATAAAAACGCAAAAAGCCGTCCATTCCAAACAGTTTTCATCTTCACACAGAACAACAAAAAAACCCTTGATTCACAAGGGTTTCATCAGTAAGCTCCCGGCCGGACTCGAACCGGCGACCTACGCATTACGAATGCGTTGCTCTACCAACTGAGCCACGGAAGCACCTTTAAAAAATGCTGCTGCATAACGCAACAGCAAGTGACCTGTCCGGGAATCGAACCCGGGTTTACGCCGTGAGAGGGCGTCGTCTTGACCGCTTGACCAACAGGCCTTAGTATTTAAGTAAGTCGAGGCGACAAGATTCGAACTTGCGACCTCTGCGTCCCGAACGCAGCGCTCTACCAAACTGAGCCACGCCTCGTCTCGATTACGTACGTAAGTATAATATAGATTTGCGGAAATGTCAACAGCTTTTTTTGATTTTTTTCTATTTTTTGCATTTTATCTACATTATCTACATTTTCTACTCTTCTTCCCATTTTTAATCCGTCACACATGCCTGACGGATCAAATTTTTGAAAAGAAATTAACAGAAAAGTTTTCTTTTTAAACAGAATAGTGTTATAATATCCGAAAGAGAACTCATCGCATCTGCTTATCTCACTCATGAGGTCCCACTTCTTTAAACGCCGGATCATAACAGCCTTTCCGAGCGGGAATATCATCTCCATCTGGGAGAAGCACTCTGCGAAGATATGCTGTGATCCTGAAAAGAATTTGTCAGCCTGTACTGACCGTGTTCACACATCAGAGTTCATGTGCGTTCAACTTAAATTTTCCGTAATTTTATATCCAGAGGGGGCGTTTTTATGAAAGCAATCAGAATCCTTCTTTCCATTGCCATGCTGATCGCTGCCGGTCTCGGCGCTTTCAATGTAATTCCGTTGCGAACTGCGTACTTCACACTGATCATTCTTGTGGCGATCACTGTGAGTATCCGGATCATCCACCGGATCGCCGGCAACGGCGCCCCAAATACCATCATCCGGATCATCAGCGAGATCATCGCGTCCCTCTGTATCCTCGGCTTCGCATTCTTTACTTACCGCACGATCGGATAGATTTACGAGATATAATCGCAGGCTGGAAAATCAAAATCCATGCCTGCGATTGTTCTATATAAGATCACTTTTTCCTATATCTAACATTATATCCATTAATCCTTTTAAAATGCGCCCTTCGCATCTGATGAAAAAAATTTATCCCATCTACACAAATGTTTTTCGCTCTTTCTAAAACATATCTTACTGCAATAGAAAATCGTCCTCTGCTTTTATAGCAGGGACGCTTTTCTATTACCAGTCATCTATTTTTCTAGCGAGTCCTGTTGGTATGAACCACCACATAACTAATAAAATTATCAGTATTACATCCACTACCTTCCCTAAAAATTGCAAAGGAATCATAGCAAATCCTATAATAGGTAACGTTAATACCTGGATTATATATTGTACTAATTCCCCCAATGAGAAAGAGCCAAAAAACTTCGGCGGCGGATCGTCATAAGGGAATTTTTCACGAAAATCATAAGGATAGAGTAAATGTTTTATATACAATACAACTGCGGTAATTATAACACATTCCGGGTAAAACTTTATATATTTCAAATTTCACTGTTACCTCCCATCTCTACATCATCTTCTTGATCGTCTCGCAGAGTTCCGCTACAGCGGTCTCCTCGTTTCCGTTCTTGATATCTTCCACCACGCAGGTTTTGATGTGGTTGGATAAGAGAACTTTGCAGAAGCCGTTTAAGGCAGACTGGACGGCAGATACCTGAACCAGGATATCCGGGCAGTAGCGTTCGTCCTGAACCATAGCTTTGATGCCGCGGACCTGCCCCTCAATGCGGTTTAAGCGTGTCAGAAGATCTTTCTCTTCCTTTTCTGTTCTATGTTTGTGGCGGCAGTGGCAGACAGCGTCATCGGACGGTGTTTCTGTTTCGGCAGTCACCGTATTTGCTGTTGCTTCTGCTCCTGTTACCCCTGTTGTCTCCATATTTACATTTACTGTCTCCGCTTCTCCGGCACAGCAACATGATTTTTTCTCCATGCACAACCTCCCCAATCTTACGTTCCTACGATATCATGTTTTCTTCTCTGATCTGCCTCACAGGCATTTGCCTATATAGCAGGAAAGCCACCCCAGGAATCTTTCATCCCGGGGCAGCTGATATTCAATCATTTTTTGCAGTCAACTCTCAACCGATCACCTTGTAATCCTTATCCTCGATGGCTTTTTTAAGCACTTCGGTCGGAACATCTTTTGTGAGTGTCACCGTTGCGGTTCCTTTTACGTGATCTGCCTCTGCAACGGATACGCCGTCAATGGCCTCAAGTGCTTTTTTTACAGCTGCCTCGCAGTGCGGACACATCATACCTTCAACTTTTAATGTCTTTTCCATCATGTTACTCTCCTTTTCTTTATTGTTATGGATTTTTGTTTTTATCTTTTTGTCCCTGTCGGAACGCCGGATATCAAAGAAATTTAAGCGCAGGGCGTTGGATACAACGCAGAAGCTGGATAAGCTCATGGCTGCGGCACCAAACATCGGATTCAGTTTCCAGCCGAATACCGGGATCCAGAGTCCCATGGCAAGCGGGATCCCGATCACATTGTAGAAAAATGCCCAGAACAGATTCTCGTGGATATTCGTAAGCGTCGCACGGCTTAAGCGGATCGCTGCCGGGACATCGGATAAGCGGCTCTTCATAAGGACCACGTCCGCCGCATCGATAGCGACGTCGGTTCCGGCTCCGATCGCAATTCCCATATCGGCTCTCGTGAGGGCCGGAGCATCGTTGATCCCGTCACCGACCATGGCAACCTTGCCTTTTTCTTTCAGCTTTCGGATCACGCTCTCCTTGCCGTCCGGAAGGACTCCGGCGATGACCTCGTCGACGCCGGCCTCTTTTCCGACCGCCTTTGCAGTGCGCTCATTATCACCGGTCAGCATGACTACATGGATTCCCATGTTCTGGAGCTCCCGGATTGCCTGTGGACTGTCTTCCTTGATCATATCCGCAACAGCGATGATGCCCACAAGCTTCTCATTCTCCGCAAAGAATAGCGGAGTCTTTCCGCTCTCCGCGAGAGCTTCGGATTTCTTCTTCATATCTTCCGGAACAGCCACATGCGTTCCGATAAACTTCATGTTTCCGCCGTAGATCGTATTTCCATTTAATTTCGCAGAAAGTCCGTTTCCGGGAAGTGCCGCAAAATCTGTCACATCAGCTGCGGAAAGCCCCATTTCCTCACCCTTTAAGAGGACTGCCTTCGCCAACGGATGCTCGCTCTTCTTCTCGAGAGCGTATGCCATGGAAAGAAGTTCTGACTCGCTCACTCCCTCTGCCGGAACGAGATCTGTCACGCGGGGTTCCCCGCTTGTGATGGTTCCTGTCTTATCTAAGGCAACGATCTCTACTTTTCCCGTTTCTTCCAGAGAAACTGCTGTCTTAAAGAGAATTCCGTTCTTTGCTCCCATTCCGTTTCCCACCATAATGGCTACCGGCGTTGCAAGTCCTAAGGCACACGGACAGCTGATGACGAGAACGGAGATCCCTCGGGCTAAGGCGAACGCCATGGTCTCGCCTGCGAGGAGCCAGCCGATGGTCGTGATGATCGCGATCGTGATCACGGCAGGTACAAATATGCCGGATACCTTATCGGCGATCTTCGCGATGGGCGCTTTTGTTGCCGCCGCATCGCTGACCATTTTTATGATCTGGGAGAGTGTGGTATCCTCTCCGACTCTCGATGCCTCGCAGCGGATAAAGCCGGACTGATTTAATGTCGCAGCCGAGACAGGGTCACCTGCCGCCTTATCCACCGGAATACTCTCCCCGGTGAGAGCAGATTCATTTACTGCACTGTTTCCCTCTAAGACGATACCATCCACGGGTATATTTTCACCCGGACGGACCACGAAAATATCGCCTTTTTTAACCTGGGCGATCGGAACCGTAGTCTCAACGCCGTCCTTTTCGATCACGGCGGTCTTCGGGGCCAGCTTCATTAAACCTTTTAAGGCATCTGTGGTGCGTCCCTTTGATCTCGCTTCCAGCATTTTCCCGACGGTGATAAGGGTTAAGATCATCGCCGCGGACTCAAAGTAGAACTCGTGCATATAGATCATGACTGCATCCGCGTTCCCTTTTACCTGGGCGTCCGTCATCATAAACAAGGCATAGGTGCTCCAGGCAAACGAAGCACTGGAGCCCAGTGCTACCAGAGTATCCATATTGGGAGAACCGTGGAGCAGACCCTTAAAGCCACTGATAAAGAATTTCTGGTTGATCACCATAATGATCACGGTAAGAAGGAGTTGTAAGAGTCCCATCGCCACATGATTTCCGTTGAAGAAAGCCGGAAGCGGCCAGTTCCACATCATATGTCCCATGGAAAAATACATGAGAACCAGAAGGAAACCGATCGAAGAAACGAGTCGTTTCTTTAAGACCGGGGTTTCATGGTCTTCCAGAGCAGATTCATCATAGAGAGTGCCGTTTCCGGATCTGTCTGCCTTTTCCACTCCTTTTACGGACGCGCCGTAACCAGCAGCCTGAACTGCCGCGATAATTTCTGAGGAGGAAGCTGTACCTTCAACACCCATGGAGTTCGTGAGCAGGCTCACGGAGCAGGATGTAACGCCCGGCACCTTTGAAACTGCCTTCTCCACGCGGGTCTGGCAGGCAGCACAGCTCATTCCTGTCACTGTATACTGTTCCATCTTTGTCGTTCCTTTCTATTTAACTATACCCATACGGGGTATATGTAAATAATAGCACGAATTCAAAAAATGTCAAGAACCGTATTTGAGATTTTTTCTTTAAAAATGGACTGCGATTAAGAAGTCATGGCTGCATAACGGCTTTATACGATGTAAAGCCTTCCCTCTGATACCATCTTTTTCGCGGTATCGTGCCGGTGTAAATTCTCTTACTTGCCGGTCGTTCCAATGTAATTGATTCCTTCTCCATCCAGTACATCACTGCCGATAAATTTCTTTTCTTCCGGATTGAAAACAAAATCAGACACTTTATATCTGGCAGTCCGTACATCCCGAAGCACTATATGCATTTTTTCCTGTTCGTCCTCCCAGATATCCGCCTCCGGTATACCTAACTGGATCATTTCATCTAAAAATACATAGGAATCCTCTCCGGAAACTGCCTGTATCAGAAATCGACAGCTGTCATCCATAGTCAGTTCTCCATCTATGAGCATATCTTCCTGCACATAGATCTGAAGTTCCCATTGTGAGTCTTCGTGCACAAAAGGGCAGGAAGAATAGATTGCCATTCCTTGTAAATTTCCTTGCGCATTCCCGATTTTCCGCGGTTCTTTCGCTGTTTCTGTCAATTTTTCTTCCATTCCCTGTTTCAGACACCCGGAAATTTTGAAGGTAATTGAATCAATTTGAAGATTGGTTTTCTGATGACGTGAAATAGAAAGTCCAAGCGTATACATGTCCGCGCTGCCATCATCTTTTACACATTGAAATACCATCTCACCATTTCCATCCTCCAATGCAATTATATGAAATTCTGAAATATTTTCCGCAATGTTATGATAATCGCTTACAAAAGTTTCTGGTTCCGACACGATTGACCATTCTCTGCTTTTGTTATCATTATGAAGTTCCAGCAGTAGAGAACCTCCATCAACAGTTTTCGCCGACCACTGATCTCCATCGACAGTAAATGACACTGGTTTATAGGGTCTGTTTAAAAACATGACCAGCGCACCAACTGATGCGCATAGCACAGCAGTTAAAAGGATCATCGTTTTCTTTTTCATACCAATCTCACTCCTTATTAACATGATAACGACATACTCGCAAAAAATCATAACCATCGACGGAATACCATCTCTACTGCTTATCTCTCCGGAATAACTCAACCATCATGATCACAATCCCCAGAACAACGAAAAGGATCGCCATGCCAAACACTTCCGACAGCCCCATTTCCGCCACCGTAGTCATAAATCTCCCCGGTGGAGTTGTCCATCCGGACGTCAGATTACTTCCCGCAACAAACAGCACCGCCATCGCCCAGATACTTCCGATCAAAGATAAAAAGCCACCGATCAGCACTCTCTTCATTCCGCATTCCTCCTCACTGAAAATCTGTTACCACTCACACTTTTTTCATCCTGTTACATTTCCAATTTCTTTCTATCCTTCTCCTGCCTGAACATTCCATATTTTCTGGAATTCACATGTTTTCTGCCAATTTTATTATAGCATACGGTTCTTTTTAATGGAGGATTCTAATGAAATCGTACATGTTTCGTAAGGATTCCGTAACTTCCCATTCATCGTGCAGGAAGCTGCAAAAAAGTCTCCGGAACAGATCAAAAAATTTTCCAATCTGTCCCAGAGACTTTTTATCCTGTCACAATCCATATCCTGCGATCCCGGTCTTCCTATGAGACCAAAAATGCGCTATTTCAGTATTCCTTCTATTCTTTTCATACACTCCTCAATCGTCTTCCTCGGTGCCGCCACATTGATCCTCTGGAATCCGGTTCCTGTCTTTCCGAAGATCTTTCCGCTGTCCAGCCACAGCTTTGCGTCGTAGATGATCCGCCGGTCCAGCTCATCGGCATCGATTCCGGTCCCTCTGAAATCCAGCCACAAGAGGTAGGTTCCCTCGCCGTCAATGACGTTCACTCCCGGCATGTTGTCCTTCACATATTTCTTTACGTAGGCGATATTTTCCCAGACATATTTGAGCATGTTCTCATACCATTCATCGCCCTTCTCATACGCCGTCTGTGTCGCCACAAGTCCCAGTACGCCCAGCTGGCTGATTCCCGCGGCATCGACCTGATGCTGAAATTTTTGTCTCAGCTCCTTATTCGGGACAAATATATTCGAGATCATCATGCTGGCCAGGTTGAAGGTTTTGCTCGGAGACGTGCAGACCACGCAGATGTCCTCGAACTCCTTCTTGATGGACGCAAACACCGTATGTTCACCCCGAAACACAAAATCGTTGTGAATCTCATCGCTGACCACTGTGACGCCGTGCTTCACACAGATATCTCCCATTGCAGTCAGTTCTTCCTTCGTAAACACTCTTCCTGACGGGTTGTGGGGATTGCAGAGAAGGAACAGCTTCACATCATGTTCCACGATCTGCTTTTCAAAATCAGCCAGGTCGATATGATACCGGTTATCGTCCCCCAGGATCAGGTCATTGCTGACGATCACACGGTCATTGTCCCGGATCACCTCGGAAAATGGATAGTAGACCGGCTGCTGGATCAGTATGCTGTCACCGGCCTTTGTGAACGCCTTTACCGCCATTGCCAGGGCGAATACCACGCCCGGAGTCTTGATCAGCCAGTCCTCTTTGATCTTCCAGTGATGATGCCGTTCCATCCATCCTGCCACCGCGTTAAAATATACTTCCTGGGTATCACTGTAACCGAAGATTCCATGTTTTGCCCGCTCGATCAGCGCATCCTCCACGTAGGAAGATGTCTTGAAATCCATGTCTGCCACCCAGAGCGGGAGGACGTCCGCCGGCTTTCCTCTCCTCTTTGCAAAATCATATTTCAAGCAGTCTGTTCCGCGCCGCTCGGCGATCTCATCAAAATTCAAATTTCTCTCTGCCATGCCGAAATCCTCTCCTCTTTTCGCGTTTCTGATCCTATTTCAATCCCTTAAATACTTCCGTTAACTCCGCGAGAAGGTCCTCGATATCCTCGATTCCCACAGATACCCGGAGCGTGCACGGCGTGATTCCATTTTTCAGCCGTACTTCCTCCGGCACATCCGCATGGGTCTGGGTCGTCGGGTAGGTGATCAGTGTCTCCACGCCGCCGAGGCTCTCCGCAAATTTGATCATTCTGACACTCTCGAGGATCCGCAGCGCATGTGCCTCTGTGTCCACATCAAAGGTCAGCATTGCGCCGAATCCTCTTGCCTGCTTTTTCATGATCTCATATCCCGGGTGTTCCTGAAGTCCCGGATAATATACATGTTTTACAACCGGCTGTTCCTTCAGCCAGTTCGCGATCTTGATGGCATTCTCCTGGGACCGCTCCATGCGGATTCCAAGAGTCTTGATGCCTCTTAAGATCAGCCAGCAGTCGAACGGTGCGAGCCCGGCTCCGGTCGTCTTTATGATAAACCGAAGTTTTTCCTGAACTTCTTCGTTGTTTGTCACGATAAATCCGGCTAAGGTATCGTTGTGTCCGCCCAGGAACTTCGTTCCGCTGTGGATCACGATATCCGTGCCGAGTTTTAACGGATTCTGAAAATATGGGGACAGGAATGTGTTGTCGACGATCAGGTAGAGTCCGTGTCTTTTTGCGATCTCCGCGATCTTGGAAATATCAGATACGTTCATCATCGGGTTCGTCGGCGTTTCAATGTAGACCGCCTTCGTGTTCTCCTTTATGGCACCTTCGATGTCATCCCTGGAACAGTTTAAGTATGTAAACTCATATCCGTTCTTTTTCGAGACATTGTCGAACAGACGGACACTTCCGCCGTAGAGATCTGCCTCAGCGATAATATGGTCACCCGGCTTGAAGATTTCCATAAGCAGTGTGATCGCCGCCATTCCGCTCGAAAGGGCGAAAGCATCGATGCCGCCCTCCAGGCTTGCAACCACCTTCTCAAGCTGCTCTCTCGTCGGATTCTGAAGTCTGCTGTAATCGTATCCGGTGCTTTTTCCGACACCTGCATGGGCGTAAGTCGCTGTCTGATAGATCGGGTAGCTCAGTGCTCCGTAATTATCTGTTTTTCCTTCTGTTTCCTCTAAGTGTAAACATCGTGTATTAATTCCTCTCCCCATATCTTTTCACTCCTGTCTTGTTTTCTCTTGTAAATAGAAAGTTCATATTCCTACTATCTCCATAGGATATTTGATAATAATCTACCACCGGACGGCAGTTCTGTATAATCTTTCTATTTTATGGTTACATATAGGGAAAACCTATAACTAGTCGATAAAAAGAAACACCAATCCGGGGCATAGAACCGAATCATTTTCTAAAAAAGGTGGGAGTCTTCTCGACTGAAATAAAAAATGAGCAACAAAACCGGATTTACACCAGTCTGCTACTCGTTCATCAACAATGATATCGTCTTCTCGACAAGCTTCGCATACACCCGCTCCACAAACCACGGCTCCGTAGATTTCTTTAACGCCTCCTCCGGCGTAAACCAAGCGACCCCACTGTTCTCATCCGCCTTCACAGACACCTGTTCCTCAGAATCCGCCTCCAGGAGATACGTCACATTCAGATGCAGGTGACTGGACACATACCGTCCTTTTTTCACATGTCCGTCGACGGTGAGCGATTCCAGCGAAAAAATCTCCTCCGACACTGGCCGCACATCGGAAATTCCTGCTTCTTCCTTCACCTCCCGGATTGCAACCGCCAGAAGATCTGTCTCCCCATCCGCATGCCCGCCAAGCCATGACCAGGAATGATAAATATTGTGATACACCATAAGGACTTTACTCCTGTCCTTATCCACCACCCAGGCCGAAGCCGTCATGTGCGCCACCACATTATCCCGAAGGAACGCGTCATCATTCTTCTCGATCCAGTTTAGGATCAAAGCCTTATCCGCCTCTTCCTGCTCATTATAAGGCACATACCTTCTGATCTGACTTACCAGTTTCTGCCGATTCATCGCATAATTTCCTTCCAATATCATTCTTCTCTATCTGATAAAATGCGTCCGCACGACCTCTTCCTTCTCCGGAAGACCATACTTCTCTTTTCCAAGCTCAATGCTCTTCATGAGAAATGTCATATTTCTCGCAAGAACCCGCATCGTCTGAATACCTTCCGCATCCCCCACTGCTTCTCCGGGTCCGCGCCCGTGGATGGCGTTCCAGTACTGACTAGATGCGATCGGCATGTTGCTGATCGTAAAATACTTATTTAACTCGTCAAAAGTCGCCGAACATCCGCCGCGTCTCGCACAGACAACGCTCGCTCCGACTTTCATTGTCTTATCAAAGGATGTACTATAAAACAGCCGGTCCAGAACCGCGATCAGGGTCGCATTTGCGGACGCATAATAAACAGGGCTTGCGACCACCAGTCCATCAGCCTCCGAAAGCTTCACCGCCAGCTTATTCACCACATCGTCGAACACACACTTCCCAAGCTCCGCGCATCGATTACAGGCAATACATCCTCTTACCGCCTCACTGCCGACCTGCACGATCTCCGCGTCGACTCCCTCTTTTTCAAACACCGTCTTCATCTCATTCAACGCGATCGATGTATTTCCATTCGCCCGCGGGCTTCCATTGATCATCAATACTTTCATTATTTATCCTCCACACTCAATTTCAACACGTCCGGTCTCGCGTAATGTCCACAGACATCATGCTCCATCCGGCTCGCCGGGACCTTCTGCATGTCGAGGTCCGCGTAGATGATCTCCTCTTTATCCCACACAGTCTCACTCACCGCTTGCCCGATCAGGGTGATAATTTTCCTCCTGTCGCTACCGTAAACTCAGATGTAAAAAGTGAATTTCCCTTATTGTTTCCCTTGTGCTATATCAACCCACCGGTGTTTACAAACTCTGATAAGGACAAATACAAGGGTGCAGGACATCCGGTAGATGTCCGCTTTGCACCGACCGTAGCGAAGCGAAGACCACAAGAGATCCGGCGGACCTCTGCTCTGTGCCGACCGGTTCACAACGTCCAGTGGACGTTGGCTCTGAACCGACCGTAGTGGAACGAAGAGCGGCAGCGGAGACCAAAAAATATATAAAACAGTATATCACAAAACAAAAGCAACATGGTAAACTGATCGAAATATTTATGATTTTTGTAACTATCCCTTCTCTCCCTTCAGTACCCAGCGTCGATGAGACTCCTGGCACATGCCTCATAAAGAAAAAAGATGTGCCCCATCGGCTCAAATCTTCCCCGGGCCAATGATCTGCACATCTTTTTCACTTTAATCAGGACACCTGATTTCTCAATATCTCATCCACCGTCAGATACGCTCTCTCATACCCCAGTACCTCACCGAGCTGCATCATATACGGTTTCTGCAGTCTTGCCTTTTTCAACGCTTCATCCTGCATGAACACGTCCCTGGCCGTTCCATCCGCCAGCACCTGTCCATGAGCCATAATGATCACGCGCTCAAAATTCTCCGCCACAAAATCCATATCGTGAAGGATCGCGATCACAAGCTTTCCTCTCTCCGACAGGCTGCGGATAATACCGCCAATGATCTGGCGTCCCTTCCAGTCCTGGGCGATCGTCGGCTCATCTAAAATCAAAACATCCGTGTCCATGGCAAGAACCGAAGCGATCGCAGTCATCTTCCGCTCATATAACTCAAGGTCATAAGGATTTTCCTTCTCCTTACCCGACAACCCTGTCAGCTCCAGCGCCCGCTTTGCCTCTTCCTCCGCGCGTTTCGGATCCATCCCGATATTCATCGGACCAAACATGATCTCGTCCATCACATTGTATTTGAAGATCTGATCATCCGGATTCTGGAACACATAGCCGACATTTCCAGCTAACATCGCCACCGTTTTTCCAGAAATGTCCTCGCCGCGGAAGTAAATGTTTCCGGATACCGGCTTCAGCAGTCCCTTCAACAGCTTTACCAACGTAGTCTTTCCCGCTCCGTTCTGGCCAATGATCGCCGTCGGACGCTTATCCAGTCTCATGTTCAACGCCTTTAAGACCGGCACATCCGGAAGATAGGAAAAATCCAGATTCTTAATGAGGAACTGTTCCTCGCCTAAAACTTCTGAATTCTTTTTTTTATCCGCCTTTGCAGCTCCTTTTGCCTCTGCTCTTCCCGCATGTCTCTCTTTCAGCACTCCGGCAGCCTCTTCCACAGTGACCGGATACGTTCCATCCGGCAGAGTCACATGTTCTGCCTTACAGATCCGGGTAAATGCCGGTTCCTGAATCCCATAATCCGCAAGATCCGGCATGGAAAATACCTTCTGCGGCGTATCAAACGCGATCTGCTTTCCACCATGCAGAAGAAGAATGCGGTCGCAGTAAGCCGCCAGTTTCTCGATCTTCTGCTCGATCATTAAGATCGTGATACCGGAATTCGTCAGGGTCTCAACCGCCCGGAATACCTCGTCGCTTCCCTCCGGATCAAGCTGGGAAGTCGGTTCATCAAGGATCATGACATCCGGCCGCATGACCAGCACGCTGGCGATCGCCACACGCTGCATCTGACCTCCGGACAGATCAAACGGATTTCGATCGCGATACTGCCAGATATCAAGGAGCTTCAGGGCGTTCTCCACCCGCTCCTTCATCTCTTCGGCCGGAATTCCCAGGTTCTGCATTCCGAAAGCGACTTCCTCATATACATTGTCCTTTGCTCCGGACAGCTGGTTAAACGGATTCTGGAACACCAGACCCACATGACCACAGAGCTGTGATACCGGAGTCTTTCCGGCCTCTATGCCGTCCACAATGACTTTTCCGCCGTAAGCTCCCTTGTAAAACTGCGGAACAAGCCCCATAATCGCCTGGCTCAGCGTGCTTTTTCCTGCTCCGTTTTCTCCGATAATACCGATAAACTCTCCCTTTTCTACTGAAAAGTTCAAACCATCCAGCGCCAGTTTCTTCGCGTGAGGATAGCGGTATCGTAAATTTTCAATGATTATCTCAGACATACAACGATCCTCCATGCAATAGCTGCCAGAATGCAGAGTCCCAGTAAGATCGTGATCTCCTGGTCTCCCTTGTGACGTTTCCGATCTGACAGCCAGGTTTTCTTTTTTCCTGCGCCGAATCCACGCACCTCCAGAGCGATCGCCCGCTCTCTGGTATTGATCAGGGAACTCATGACCACCGGGGAGATCAGCGGTAAAAATGCCTTAGCACGGGTCCGCAGATTTCCTTCTGTCTCCAGTCCGCGGCTGCGCTGCGCGTCCATGATCGTATTCATAGTTCCCATCATCTGCGGGATGATCTGGAACACGGATGTCACGATGTAACCGAAACGCGGTGAAAACCCACGTTTCTCCAGCTCATCCACAAACTCAGACGGCTTGGTAGAGAGGACGAACACCGCAAAGGACAGCAGCATGTTCAGAATGTTTAAACCGATATGGAGGGCGTAAAGTGTGCCCTCTCTGTAAAATTTCAGCCCGCCGATCAGAAACAGCACATTCTCGTTTCTCTGGTTGAACAATCCATGGATCAGGAAAATCGTCAAAAGGATCGTAAAAGAAAAAGCGATCAGCGGAAACGTCTTTTTCAGGATCTTTCCGCTGGCCAGAACACAGAGACTGACTGCGATAAACACACCAAACATCCAAAGCTTTCCAGTGATCAGCGGAATACTGATGGCGGCAGCGATATACATCAATTTTGTAAAGGGATGCACCTTCGTCAGATATGTCCCGTTATCTACAAACAGGCTGATACTTTTCATATATTTGTTTCCCGGCAGCTGCTCCGAAGAACAGCTGCATTTCCTTTTCTAAATCTGATTAGTCCAGAGTCTCGATCTCGGAATTTGCCTCATACAGCGTTGTAAGCTTCTTTGGAAGACCCTTCAAAATAAAGAATACAACGATCAGAGTGATCAGTTTGTCCGGAACATCCACAACAACTTCATCTAACAGAGATCCCAGAAATACCGGCATGGAAGCCGCCTGAGTTGCTGCGAACACAGCGTCACCCCATACATTTCCAGTAGTACCGCCCCAGAATAATACGTTTAACGGGGTGGAGATCACAACCGCTGCAAGACCGGCTGCACAGGCTGTAAGAATTGCCTTCGGGAATGATTTCATAAATCCAAGGCGGGCCATGATTCCAACTGCCGCTCCAATACCTAAGCTTGTCAATGCATAGATAAGCGTAATATTATCTCCCGCGGAAAAACCATAGATCAGGTTGTTCGCCGCACCGCAGATCGCGCCGATGATCGGACCGCCAAGGCATCCACCGATGCATGTTCCGATAGAATCCAGCCATAACGGAAGTTTTAATACACTCGCAAACAGCTTTCCAAGATAATTGATACCGATGCAGGCCGGGATCAGCACGATCACTGCCGCATCAAACTTTGTTTTAAATAAATTCTTCATACCTCATATACCCTTTCTTTTTTCTTAATCTTCATCCTTGCCAGTTTATCAGGAGCTTCTCACGTCTTTCCTGACCATTTCTCCCAGAAGCACTAGATTCCGCTACCTTAGACTCACTAAAATCTAAGTCAGCAGCATCCGCTCCCTTCCCATACAATATCCTCCCTCCAGAACATACTAAATTGTGACTTCAACGTAACCATCCGGTTGGCGCATCAAGCGCAAAAACTTCCAAATAGGTAACTGTTCAGTACCTTCACAGTCACGAGCAAAAATCCATGAAAAATTGCCTGCGGCAATGGGATTTTTGCCTACCCGCCTATGTTTTCTTACGGTCAGCGCAGTAAATGCGCAGACCTACTGAACCCAAATAGTTACAATTTAACAACAATTCCAAATAAAGATAGCATTGATTTTGTGTAAAGTCAATGAAAACGCCTGATTTCAAGCAAGATTGTTAATAAAGTAACATTCGTTTCACTTGTAAATTCTCCTCATCAAAACTATACTAAACTTTAGATACACGGTTCTCTCACCAGGCCGCCAAGAATCAGGAGGAATCTCTTTATGGATCAAACAGCAAAAACAAATCAGGATCTATTACTTGTCATTGACATGCAGAATGTCTACACTAAAGGTCAGGAATGGGCCTGCGAAGAAGTCGAAAAAGCATCCGACTCCATTCTCCGCCTTCTAAACAGCCGCGCCCTTTCCCAGGTGATCTTCACCCAGTACCTCGCCACAAAACACCCGGAAGGCGTATGGAAAGAATACAACAAAGTCAACGCCGCCGTAAACGCAGACCCCTGGCTCAACGAAATGATGTCCGAGTTTCTGCCCTACACAAAAAAATACCCTGTATACACAAAAAGCGTCTACTCCTCCTTCGCCATCCCACAAGTGCGTGAACTCGCAAAACACGCTTCCCGCGTCGTGATCTCCGGCGTAGTAGCAGAATGCTGCGTACTCTCCACCGCCCTCTCCGCCATCGATGCCGGATGCAAAGTCATCTACCTCACCGATGCCGTAGCAGGTCTCAATGCGACCTCACAAAAAGAAGCCGAAAATATCCTTTCCTACCTGTCCCCTCTCCACACCGAACTCATGACCACCCAGCAATACCTGGACAGCCTTCTCCAAGAGGAATAAAAACCTCAGAAGCTTCACGATCCCCCAGCATACCCACACTGCCCACATCCTCACGATCCCTCAACGTCCTCACACTACCCACATCCTCACGATTCCCCAACGTCCTCACACCGCCACAACAACCTCGCGATGCCGCGGCGCCCAAAGGGCCCCGCGCATCGTCCAGCTTCCGCCACCTCCTCTCTCCCACCACAACCTTCCCTTCATCCCTCACTCCCGCCAACACACAGCGCCGGTGAGACTGCGGGCACGGACCGCCTGGGTGGAGGGAGCTGGCTTCCTCTTGGCTCGCTGGAAAATGCGTTGGAGGCCCGGGGACACTTGTCTGAGCAACGCAAGTTGCGAGTTGTGTCCCCGGGTCTCCGCCCTTAGCATTTTTCTGGGAGCTTAGAGGAACCCTCCCGGAATCCCGTGAAGCGTCTGCGCCCGGAGTCTCACCGGCGCGTCCCCCCCCCAGCCACTATGAAATTTAGAAATCAAACAGCGACAACTGATTCGACTCCGGAAGTCCCTTCAGGATCCCCAGTTCCTCCATCAGATCACAGATCGTCTTACTGACCTTCGTCCTGTTCCTGAAATCCTCTTTGGACAGGAACTTCCCATCCTTCGCCGCCTCCTCGATCGAGTCCGCAGCCTTCTCTCCCAGACCATCAATACTGTTAATGGAAGGCATCAACTTGTCTCCCACAACCTGAAAATGTCTGGCCTTCGCCGTATAAATATCCAGCGGCAGAAAATCAAACCCACGGGCATACATCTCCTGCACGATCCTCATATCCCTCAGCGTATCCTGCTCCTTCTTCGAAAGCGTATCCGCCCTCTTCTTATAATCCGCCAGATGATACTCCAGCTTCTCACGCCCTAAACACATGATCTCATAAGAAAACGCACTTGCACGAATACTGAAAAAAGCCGCATAATACGCCAGCGGATAAAACACCTTACAATAAGCGATACGCCAGGCCATCATAACATACGCCGCCGCATGCGCCTTCGGGAACATATATTTGATCTTCTTACACGACCAGATATACCAGTCCGGCACCCCATGCTTCGTCATCTCCTCTTCCCAGTCGGGCTTCAGTCCCTTACCCTTACGGACCGCCTCCATGATCGTAAACGCAAGACCTTCCTCAAGCCCCTGCTGGATCAGATAGATCATGATATCATCACGCGTACAGATCGCAGTCTGGATCGTCGCCTTTCCTTCCTGAATGAGTGTCTGGGCATTTCCCAACCATACATCCGTACCATGGGCAAGACCGGCGATACGCACAAGGTCTGAAAAGTACTTCGGCTTTGTATCAATTAACATCTGCATCGCGAAATCCGTACCAAACTCCGGCACGCCGAGTGCTCCAAGCTTACAGCCACCGATATCCTCCGGCTTGATCCCCAGCGCATCCGTACTCTGGAACAGGCTCATGACCTCCCTGGAGTCAAGCGGGATATCCTTGACCGGATCGAGTCCTGTGAGATCCTGCAGCATACGGATCATCGTCGGATCATCGTGTCCGAGAATATCGAGTTTCAACAGGTTGTGGTCGATGGAATGGTAATCGAAATGGGTCGTGATCGTCTTCGTGGTCATATCGTTCGCCGGATGCTGTACCGGGGTAAACGAATAGATCATCTCGCCGAGCGGCAGAACAACGATACCTCCCGGATGCTGTCCCGTTGTACGCCGTACGCCGACACACCCCTGAACGATCCGGTTGATCTCACAGTTCCTCTTCCGTTCCCCATGCTCCTCAAAGTAATTCTTCACATAGCCGTAGGCCGTCTTATCTGCCAGAGTACCGATGGTTCCCGCACGGAACGTCTGCCCTTTACCGAAGATAACCTCCGTATAGTCATGGGCACGGCTCTGGTATTCACCGGAGAAGTTTAAGTCGATATCAGGCTCCTTATCTCCCTTGAATCCCAAGAACGTCTCGAACGGAATATCAAAACCGTCCTTGACCATCGGATGTCCACAGACCGGACACACCTTATCCGGCATGTCACATCCCGCCATACCTCCGTACTTCTTCACTTCCTCTGAATCAAAGTCATAATAATGACAGTTCGGGCAAGAATAATGGGGACTTAGCGGGTTTACCTCCGTGATACCGGACATCGTGGCGACAAAGGACGAACCTACCGAGCCTCGTGATCCGACCAGATACCCGTCCTCGTTGGATTTCCATACTAATTTCTGCGCAATGATGTACATAACCGCGAATCCGTTGGAGATAATGGAGTGCAGCTCCCGCTCCAGACGGTCCACAACGATCTTCGGAAGATTCTCGCCGTACATCTCGTGGGCGCGGTTGTAACAGATGTTTCGCAGCGTCTCATCAGACTTGTCGATGACCGGCGGACACTTATCCGGCCGCACCGGCGCGATCGGCTCACACATGTCCGCGATCATTCTCGTATTCGTGACAACGACCTCATAACACTTGTCACTTCCCAGATACTCAAACTCTGAGAGCATCTCTTCCGTTGTCCGCAAGAACAACGGAGCCTGTTCATCTGCATCCTTAAATCCCATTCCTGCCATCAGGATCTTCCGGTAGATCGCGTCATCCGGATCCATAAAATGCACATCGCAGGTCGCGCACACCGGCTTGTTAAACTGTTCGCCGAGGGAAACGATCTTCCGGTTGATGTCCATCAGGTCATCCACTGTTTTCACCGTGCTCTTCTCATCCCTCAGCATAAACATGTCGTTTCCAAGAGGCTGGATCTCCAGATAATCGTAGAACTTCACGATCTTCGCAAGCTCCGCATCCGGCACGCCCCGCAGGATCGCCTGATAAAGCTCCCCCGCCTCGCAGGCTGATCCAATGATCAGGCCCTCCCTGTACTGGTTCAGCACGCTCTTCGGAATTCTCGGTCTTCTCGAGAAATATTTAAGGTGGGACCATGAGACAAGACGATACAGATTCACGCGTCCCAGGTCATTCTTTGCGAGAATGATGACATGGTACGTCGGCATCTTCATGATCGTCTCATCGCTCACGTGGCTGAACTCCTCCAGCTGGTCGAGATTCGTCATATCGTGCTGTTTTTTTAACATTTCCACGAATTTCAGGAAAATTCCAGCAGTTGCCTCCGCATCGTCCACGGCCCGGTGATGGTTCTCCAGGGAAACACCCAGTGCCTTCGCTACCGTATCCAGCTTAAACCGGTTCAGGTTCGGAAGAAGTGCTCTCGCCAGAGTCACCGTATCCAGGACTGTCGGATCAAAGGGCAGTCCCAAAAGACCCGCATTGTGGGAGATAAAGCTCACATCGAAGGACGCGTTGTGGGCAACCAGTGCCGCATCCCCCACAAACTCCAGGAATCTCGGCAGCACCTTGTCCACCGTATCCGCCCCCATGACCATGGCATCGTTGATCCCTGTCAGACGCTCGATATCGAAGGGGATCGGAACCTCCGGATTCACAAACTCATCCATCCTGTCGATGATCTCGCCATTTCTCACCTTCACGGCACCAATCTCGATGATCTTATTCTTTGTCGGCGAGAATCCCGTGGTCTCGATATCGAACACCACATAGTCCCCATCGAGACTCTGATTTCTGGAATTGACGACCATCTCCTTCATGTCGTCCACCAGATATCCCTCGACACCGTAGAGGACCTTAAAAGTATCCCCTTTGTCAAGGGCATGGTTCGCGTCCGGGAACGCCTGGACACAGCCGTGGTCTGTGATCGCCAGGGCCGGCATTCCCCACTTCTTCGCCCGCTTTACCAGGTCCTTTACCTCGGAAACGCCATCCATATCGCTCATCTTCGTATGGCAGTGGAGCTCCACTCGCTTCACCGGGGCATTATCCACACGCTTGGAGGTAAAGTCCTCGCTCTTCTTAATGCCCACGATGGAACCGATAGTCAGCTCGCCGTCGAACTTATCAATGGTGGTGATTCCCTTGATCTTGATGAAGTTTCCTTCCTTGATAGCCGCAGTGGCGTCCTCCTCCTGACCCTCTCTTAAGAACATCTTTACAGTAATACTGTCTGTAAAGTCTGTAAGATCGAAGATCATGAGCTTGTTTCCGCTCCGGAGTTCCCGCTTCTCCGCCCGGATCACTTTACCACGGATCACGACCTCGCCGATCTCACCGTCGATGTCATGGATATTCACCGCATCGCCCTCAAAATCGCGCCCGAAAAGAACATCCGGGTTCTCCGACTTTCGGTACGGGATCCTTCCGTCGGAGCCTTTCCGGAAACCGCCGGAGAATCCACCTTTTCCCTTCTCTCCGAAGGTCTTCTTCGTGAATCCGCCGCCGTTTCCGTTCTGTCCGCCGCCCGCGGACTTTCCAGTCTGGTTTCCGCCGCCCTTTCCAGCCGCGTCCGTCTTCTGCTTTGCAGCTCCAAAACCGGCCGATGTCTTTGTGCCGGAACCGCTCTTTCCACTGGCTGCCTTTCCCGGATCCGCGCCGGATCTGCCGCCGGAAGCTCCAGAACCGGCCGCACTTTGAGCCGCCATCTGAACATCCGCGTTTCCATTTCCATCTCCGAATGTCCCGTTAAATCCACCGTTTGACGTTCCTTCATCCCAGGGGGCACTCTCCGCTGCACCTTCTAAGTAATTCTCCTCACTCTGTACACCTACAACGAGTTCTCCTCCCGGCTTCATGAATACCGGCTGATCCATCGGGTCTTTCTTTTCACTCTCTTTATATAAAAATTCCACCTCAGCCGCAAGCCCGCAGCGCTCCGTGAAGATCTTTTCCAGTACCCGTCCGACTTCCTTAGACCGCTCCCTGTAGATCAGATTGTCCTCGATGGTCATGACCATCTTATCGTCGGTGACAAACTTCGTGTCCGCCCGGCGGAGAATATTATACTCGATCATCCCGTAGTTCTTTAACTCCATGAGGATACTGTCCCGGTAGACATCGTAGAGCTTCTCCGGGGTATACTGTGCCGAGAGGCGGTATTTCTCTAAGATCTTGATCGTGATCGGTCTCCCCGGGAACAGCTGCTTCGCGATCCCGTCCTCTAAGGCATAAATATTCTTTTTATGGATCAGCCGGGGACTCCTGATATAAACACGAATAGAGCTTCTGTCCTTTGTCATGGTGACCTTTTCCACCACAACAAGCTTCAAAAGCTCTTTCAGTTCATCAGCAATATTAAGCCCCGGGAAAACTTCAAGGAATGGTTTTTCCATACTTATTTCTGCATCTCCTGCATCTTTAAAAGTTCTTCCCGAAGAACGGAAAGAAGTTCATGTTCCGGTACCTTTTTTATGATCTCTCCCTTTTTGATCAGGAGACCTTCGCCGATTCCACCGGCGATTCCGATATCCGCACTTCTCGCCTCGCCAGGTCCGTTGACCACGCAGCCCATAACGGCTACCTTCACATCAAGATCCATGCCGGATACCATATCCTCTACCTGATTTGCCAGGTGAATGAGGTCGATCTGGGTCCTTCCGCAGGTCGGACAGGAAACAACTTCCACGCCGCCCTTCCTGAGCCCTAACGTTTTCAGGATCAGTCTCGCGCTCTTTACTTCCTCCACCGGATCTCCGGTTAAGGAGACACGGATCGTATCGCCAATCCCCTCATGGAGAATGATTCCAAGACCCACGGAGGACTTGATATTTCCGGAAAGCAGTGTTCCGGACTCTGTGATCCCCACATGAAGCGGATAATTCGTCTTCTTTGCGATAAGCTCGTGGGCTGCCACACACATTAAAACGTCGGAGGACTTGATGCTGATCACAAGATTATCGTATCCCAACTCCTCCACAACGGCCACTTCCTTCAATGCGCTCTCAACGAGAGCTTCCGCCGTCACACCGCCGTATTTTGCGAGGAGGTCTTTCTCCAGAGAGCCACTGTTTACTCCCACGCGGATCGGGATCCCGTACTCTTTCGCCTTGTCGACGACAGCCTTCACCCGCTCTCTCGCCCCGATGTTGCCCGGGTTGATGCGGATCTTATCCGCTCCGCTCTCGATGGCTGCGATAGCCAGGCGGTAGTCAAAGTGAATGTCGGCAACCAGCGGAATATGGATCTGCTTCTTGATCTCGCGGATCGCAGCAGCCGCTTCCATGGTCGGAACCGCCACACGGATGATGTCGCATCCGGCGTCCTCCAGACGGTGGATCTGCTCTACCGTCGCCGCCACATTCTCCGTCTTCGTGTTGCACATGGACTGGATCAGAACCGGATTTCCCCCGCCGATCTTTCTGTCCCCGATCTGAATTTCCTTTGTATGATCTCTATACATACATCTCTCTCCCACTTCAAAAAAACGAAATTTCACTCCTGCTAAAATATCATTCTCAAATCATTAAATACAACAAACACCATAAATGTCATGAGCAGCGCCATCCCGGCCATATTCACTGCGCTCTCCACTCTCTGGCTCACCGGCTGTCTCGTGACGAGTTCCCAGAGTAAGAATACCAGCCGTCCGCCGTCAAGCGCCGGGAACGGTAGCAGGTTCATAACGCCCAGGTTCGCCGAAAACATGACCATAAGATTTAAGAGGTTCATCACCACCGTCACGAATCCGTACTGGGTGTTCTCTTCCACAGTCTGATCGATGATCGTGACAATGCGGACAGGTCCTGCGATATCGTTTGTGGAGACCTTGCCCCCGGCGATCATCTTCAGGCTGTCGATCACCGTGAGGATCCAGTACCGCACCTCGTAGACGCTGTACTGCAGAACCTGCACCAGTGACTCCGGGGCATCCCGGTGTCCCTGAAGAAGGACGCCGAGGTAATACCTGCCGTCCTTAAACTCCGGCTGGATCACCGTGTGTTCTGTCGTCCACGACGATGATGTTTCGTCATATCGTCTATACTCAACCTGCACGGGATCCTGTCCGGCCGTCATCAGGTACATGGAGATCTCCCTGGAAAGATGGATCTTTCTGCCATCAAGCTTTGTGATCACATCGCCCTCTTTCAGTCCAGCCGTCTCCGCAGGCATTCCCTCGGAGGTTCCGGCGATGACTGCAGGATCGATTCCGGCCCAGGATAAGATCACCAGGGAAAAAACGAACGCCAGGATAAAGTTGAAGATCGGTCCTGCGGCGATCACCGCCATCTTCGCCAATGGTCCCTTATCAAAGAAGGAAACTCCCTTCACATCCGGGACTTCTTCCTTTTCATCCTCATCTTCCCCGAATTCTCCAAGCATCGCACAGGAGCCGCCGAGGGGCAGAAGCTTTAAGGAATACCGGATTCCGGTCTTTTGGCTCACCCATGAGAGAAGTCTCGGTCCGAATCCCACCGAGAACTCCACCACGGCAATCCCGTTTAACCGCGCCAGGAGATAATGTCCAAATTCATGAAACAGGATGATTCCGCCAAGGACAACCACCGCTGCCAGATACCCAAGATCCAACTTTAATATTCACCTGCTTTCATTAAAACATCATAACTATTCAGTACCTTCATCGTTACATGCAAAAATCCATTCCAGATCAGCTTTGCTGATGGGATTTTTGCTTTCCAGCTCGAGTTTTCTTACGGTCAGCGCAGCAAGTGCGCAGACCTACTGAACAGTTGCAAAATATCATTCAATCTTTGCACATACCTTTGATGTGTGAAACAGAGTTTTTCAATCATTATACAGCTTTAGAAATTCCACTGCTTCTTCAGGAACTCGTAAGTCTCCGCTTCCGTCTCAAGCACCTCATCCAATGACGGATGGGCGATCTTCTTATGATGTTCCATTGCAGCCTCGAGCATATCCGTGATCTCCAGATAGCTGATCTTCTTCCCGAGGAACTTCGCAACCGCGAACTCGTTCGCCGCGTTAAACACTACCGGCACGGAACCGCCCGCTTTTCCTGCTTCTCTCGCGAGTGCCAGGCCGCGGAAATTCTCGTAATCCGGCTTGTCGAATATGATCTCCTTCATGGACCAGAAGTCGAGACGATCTCCCCTCATTGGTCTGCGCTCCGGGTAATAGAGAGCATACTGGATCGGAAGCTTCATATCCGGCGTTCCGAGCTGCGCCATCACAGCACCGTCCTCAAACTGTACCATAGAGTGGATCACACTCTTCGGCTGCACAACGACCTGGACATCGTCCATTCCCACATCAAAAAGCCATTTCGCCTCCATGACCTCGAGACCTTTATTGACCATGGTGGAACTGTCGATGGTGAGCTTCGCTCCCATGGACCAGTTCGGATGCTTTAAGGCATCCTCCACCTGGACATTCTTCATCTGCTCTCTCGCCCATCCGCGGAACGGGCCGCCGGATGCTGTTAATAGGATCTTTTCAATCTTATTCCCGTGTTCCCCGTTTAAACACTGGAAGATCGCGCTGTGCTCACTGTCCACCGGAAGAAGACGGACTTTTTTCTCCTTCACAAGCGGGATGATGAGATGTCCCGCAGTGACAAGCGTCTCTTTGTTTGCCAGGGCAATGTCCTTTCCTGCCTCGATGGCAGCCATCGTCGGGCGGATGCCGATCATGCCCACCACTGCCGTCACGAGGATCTCATATCCTTCCATGACCGCAATCTCCAAAAGTCCTTCCATGCCGGAGACGATCTTCGTGTCTGTATCTGCCACGCGGACAGCCAGCTCTTTTGCCTTCTCCTCATCCCAGACACCGCAGATCTTCGGGGAGAATTCACGGATCTGGCTCTCCAGCGCATCGATGTTTCTTCCCGCCGCGATTCCTACAACTTCAATATCTCCGTTTGCACGGACTACATCCAAAGTCTGGGTTCCGATGGAACCTGTGGAACCCAGAATAGCAATTCGTTTCATCTCTTTGTCCTTTCCTACCGGATGCCCATAAATGTGATAGCGAAATAGATCGCCGGGGCGGTAAAGATCATACTGTCAAACCGGTCTAAGATTCCGCCATGGCCAGGGATCAGATTTCCGTAATCCTTGATGTCATGGTTTCTCTTGATGGCGGAGGCCGCCAGATCTCCCACCATGGAGATTACCGCCGCGATGGCGCAGGCAGCTCCCGAGATCACGCCCGGATTTATCACCTGGATCATATTGTTCTTAAAGAAGGTTCCGTAGAGGAATCCTAAGACTGCCGCGCCCACGACACCTCCGATGGCACCCTCCACGGTCTTTTTCGGGCTCAGCTTCGGGGTCATCTTATGCTTTCCAAAAAGCTTTCCCGCGCAGTAGGCGAAGGTATCACAGCCCCAGGAGCTTAAAAGGATCAGCCATACGAGATATTTTCCGTCCGGCATCTCCCGCACCTGATAGAGGTAGGAGAACATGATCCCCACATAGAAGATTCCAAAGAACGCCACCGTGATCTGCTCCGTCCCGTACTTCGGGAACGTCACCACGTAGATCGTCATTAAGATCATGAGGGAAATGATAGCGAGGAACGTCACATACTGCTCCCTGTTTCCCATGATCCAGTAATAAGCAACGACAGCCGCATAGCCCACAAACCCCGGTGCCGATCTCTCGATCTTCATGACCCGGTAAAGCTCATAAAGTCCGATCAAGGAGATCGCCATGGAGCCGAAATAAAGGACTGCACTGCCCTCAACAAGCAGAAACGCCGCAATGATCACAAGGACGATTCCGCTGATCAGTCTTGTCGTAAACATAAGATCACCTCTTACTCCGTTTTTACCGCCGTAACTCCTCCGAACCGGCGCTCTCTCTTATTATACTGGCGGATCGCGTTCAATAATTCTTCCTTATTGAAATCCGGCCACAGGCATTCTGTCACGTAGAGTTCTGAGTACGCGAGCTGCCATAACAGGTAGTTAGAGAGGCGAAGCTCCCCGCTGGTACGGATCATGAGATCCGGATCCGGGATTCCTGCCGTGTCCAGGTAGGACGCGAAAACTTTCTCCGTCATATCCTCCGTCGCGATCTTCCCATTCTCCACATCCGTCATGATCTTTCTCACTGCTCTCGTAATCTCATCGCGGCTTCCGTAGTTTACGGCGATCACAAAGGTCATTCCTGTATTTTTTTTTGTCTTTTCTTCCAGGACATTGATCGCGCCCACGATATCCGGCGCAAAACGGCTTCTCTCGCCGATCATGCGGACACGGATGTTGTTCTTTTCAGCCATTGCGAGAAGCCTCTTCGCGTAGAAACGGAATAACTGCATCAGCGCACCGACTTCCTCCTCCGGGCGTTTCCAGTTCTCTGTGGAAAATCCGTAAACTGTCAGATACCGGATTCCAAGCCGTGCTGCGTCCTCAACGACCTGCTCCAGTGTCTCACAGCCCTTTTTATGTCCAAGCTGTCTCGGAAGTCCGCGCTTCTTCGCCCATCTTCCATTTCCGTCTAAGATCAGCGCCACGTGGGCGGGAATCTTTAAATTCTCTTCCATGATTGTTCTCCCTTTATCTTTTGGCTCGTTGCCCGCGCAGACTATGAGAAACGTAAGTATTTCTCAAGTTGCCGCGTCTTCTACACTCTGTTCCGGTCGTTGCTGGACAAGCGCCACTGGCGCTTAGCAACGTCAAAACCTCGTGCAAGCACGGGCCTTGACTCGTTGCCCGCGCAAACAAACGGGGACAGGAAAACTTCCCCTGCCCCCTGTCTGTTTTGTGTAGTAGGAAACTCCGATTAAACGGTAAGAATTTCCTTTGTCTTGTTCTCAACGGCCTTGTCGATCTTCTCGATGGACTTGTCGGTAAGCTTCTGGACTTTCTCGGTAAGCTCTTTTAAATCGTCCTCAGAGATCTCATCGTTCTTCTCCATCTTCTTGAACGCCTCATTCGCGTCGCGGCGGATATTGCGGATCGCTACCTTAGCGCCGTCGCCTTTTTTCTTAACATCCTTTGCAAGCTCTTTACGTCTCTCCTCGGTGAGCTCCGGGAATACGAGACGGATCACGGAACCATCGTTGCTTGGGTTGATTCCAAGCTCGGAAGTCTGGATCGCCTTCTCGATCGGGCGGATCAGGCTCTTCTCCCACGGCTGGATCAGGATCATTCTTGCCTCCGGAACAGAGATATTTCCGACCTGCTGGATCGGTGTCGGTGTTCCGTAGTAATCTACTTTGATTTTGTCAAGTACATGCGGGTTCGCACGTCCTGCGCGGATAGATGCGTACTCGTTCAAGAGGGCATCGATGGATTTTTCCATTTTTTCTTCATATACTTTTAATTCTTCGCTCATGGTTTCCTCCTGTTATCAGACGGTAACGATCGTACCGTTAATTTTTCCCTGCATGGCGTTCGCGATTCCATCCTTTTCGTTCAAGGAGAATACTGCCATCGGCATTTTGTGCTCCATACACATAATGGAAGCAGTCAGGTCAACGACACCGAGCTGCTTGTCGATCACTTCCTGGATCGAGATCTCGTCATACTTTTTCGCATTCGGATTAACCTTCGGATCACTGTCGTATACGCCATCGATGGACTTTGCGAGGAGAATGCAGTCTGCATCCATTTCAATCGCCATCAGAGTGATCGTCGTGTCGGTAGAAAAATACGGCTGTCCGATTCCACCGGCAAAAAATACGACCATTCCGTGCTCAAAGTACTTGTTCGCACGGTCCTTGGAGAACAGTTTTGTCATATTTCCGCACTCGAACGGGGTCAGGATCTGCGTCTTCATTCCCGCGTTCCGGAAGATCTCGGATACATAAATACAGTTCATGACAGTCGCAAGCATTCCGATCTGGTCTGCCTTCGGGCGGTCGATGGCATCGCTTGTGCGTCCGCGCCAGAAATTTCCGCCGCCGATCACAACGCCGACCTGTACACCTGCATCAACAGATGCCTTGACCTGTCTTGCAACTTCCTTTACCGTATCTTCGTCAAAGCCAGTCTTTTTCGGACCTGCAAGGGCCTCTCCGCTGAGCTTTAAAAAAACTCTTCTGTTTTTCATTTTCTCTGATCTCCTCGTAATCTTCTGTGACTGTTTCGTTCCAGCCGCCACAGATCTCTTTTTTCCTTTCCACAGGGCAGACCACGATCACCCCGCAGATTTAGGATAAGTATAACACACTTTTGTCTGTTTGCCAACAGTTTCAGACCGGCAGGACCGCTTATAAACGTTTCCCTGTCCTACCTCTTCTTATCTTCCCGGAAGCTCTTGAGCACCAATGTCGTCGGATACCGGTATGCGTAGGTACAGCTCTTCATAAGCTCCACTTCCTCCGGATTTCTGCACACGCTGAGGATCATATTCTCTTCCTCGGAGGTCAGGTATGCCTCCCCGTTTCCGTCGCGTTCCTTGATATCTTTGTAGATCCGGTATTTCTTATAGTAGTCCGGGCAGGATCCCTGGCGCATCTTAACCGGCTCCGGGACGATATTGACCCGGTACTGATCCGACATTCTGGCTAAAATGTTGTGGATCCTTTCACAGTATTCCCTTGAGACGAGTCTCGGTGAAGGAATACAGATCATATAGTTCATAATTGTGCCTTCCTTTGTCGTTTTTGAAAAGCAGATGACAGACTTCTGCCACATGCCTGCACTAGTATAGCATGAAATCCGCGTCTTGTGAACCACAAAATGCAGGCAGCCGCACCGCCAGGTATTCCATGTCACCTCCATGCAGAGAAAAAAACACCCGCGGCCGGATCGCCCCATGCCGCGGGCATATAATTCATCGTAACTATTCAGTGCATTCATTCATAGTTACAATTCTACCTATATTAGTGCTTCTTCTCCTCGTCCTTCAACAGGTTCGTCATGCTGTGCATGCTGATGCACAGGGTGGATGTGTTGTGAAGCAGGGCGGATGTCGCCGGGGCAAGCACGCCCATCACGCCTAAGATGATGAGACCAAAGTTGAAGCTGATGACAAAGCGGTAATTTCTGTGAACACGCCGCATCAGCGCATTGCTGATTGCTTTTAAAGTCACAAGCTGGAACATCGCGTCCTCAGAGATTGTGATGTCCGCGATCTCTCTTGCGATCTCAGCGCCCTCGCTGATCGCGATGCCGACGTTTGCCGCGGAGAGTGCCGGAGAATCGTTGATTCCGTCTCCCACCATAATAACCTTATGGCCTGCGTTCTTCTCTGCTTCAACGAAGTTCGCCTTATCCTCCGGAAGGACCTCGGAGTGATGCTCGTCCACGCCGACTCTTGCGGCGATGGCGCGGGCCGTTCTCTCGCTGTCTCCTGTCATCATGACGATCTTCTTGATACCAAGCTTTCTGAGCTCCTTCATAACTTCCGGAGCTTCCGGACGGAGCGGATCCTCGATGCAGATCACAGCCGCCAGTCTTCCCGCGATCGCGAGATACAGGTGGGAGTACTCTGCCGGAAGGGCTTCAAATTTCTCTTCTTCGCCCTCCGGGACTACACACTGCTCGTCCTCGAATACAAAGTGGTAGCTACCGATCACGACTTTGTCCTCGCCGATATGGGATGCAATTCCGTGTGCAACGATATAGTCAACCTTAGAGTGCATCTCCTCGTGGACAAGTCCGCGCTCTCTGGAGGCCGCAACAACCGCGTTCGCCATGGAGTGCGGGAAGTGCTCCTCTAAGCAGGCAGCGATCCTTAACATCTCAGCCTGGTCGCGTCCCTCGAAGGTCACAACGTCTGCAACCACCGGCTGTGCCTTTGTGAGGGTGCCTGTCTTATCGAATACGATGGTGTCCGCCTCAGCGACTGCTTCCATGAAGGAGCCGCCTTTGACAGTCATCTTGTAGCTGCTTGCCTCTCTCATAGCAGAGAGTACGGAAAGCGGCATTGCGAGCTTCAACGCACAGGAGAAGTCAACCATAAGGATCGAGATCGCCTTTGTCACATTTCTTGTGAGAAGGTAAGTAACGATGGTTCCGCCGAGACTCCACGGAACGAGAGCGTCCGCAAGTCCGGATGCCTTTGTCTCTAAGGAAGACTTTAACTTCTCGGACTCCTCGATCATCTTCACAATGCGCTCGAATCTTGTGGATCCAGCTGCTTTCTTGACGCGGACGATGAGGTTTCCTTCCTCGACCGCGGTTCCGGCATAGACGTACATGCCGTTCTCCTTGCGGACCGGCTCAGACTCACCGGTCATTGATGCCTGGTTTACCATCGCCTCGCCGGAATCTACAATGCCGTCAAGCGGGATCACGCTGCCGACGCGGACGGAGACGAGATCTCCTTCCTTAATATCAGAGATCGGGACAAGTACTTCCCCGTCCTCTGTCTTCTGCCATACTCTCTCGATATTTAAGGACATGCTGCCCGCAAGATCGCTGACAGACTTCTTGTGGGTCCAGTCTTCCAGAAGCTCACCGATTCCGAGAAGGAACATAACGGATCCTGCTGTGTTGAAGTCGCACCGCAGCATGGACACCGTGATCGCCGTCGCATCGAGGACCTCGACCTCAAGCTTTCTTCCCGCAAGCTTTCTGATGCCTTTAATAACGAATGGAACAGACTGGATCGCTGTCCATACCGCACGGACCGGAGCCGGAAGGAAGATCTTTGTAAGACATCTTGTAAGACACTTTGTCACGAGCTTTTCCTGGAACTCCTGATTTAACTCTCTCGTGCTTGTCACAGGCACGATCTCGTTTAACTCTTCATCGTCAAAGGAGAACCTTAAGATCTCAGCAATGAGATCTTCCTTTGAGCCTGTGTACGTGATCGCCGCATCTCCGATTCTCTCATATACCTTTGCTGCCGTTACCTGCGGAAGGGATGCGAGATAAAAGGAAAAGAGGTCCGCCTGTCTGACTGACAGGCGGCCTCTGGTGAGATGGATTCGGATACGGCCCTTGATATCATGTTTTACCGTAAATCTGATTCCTGATTTCATAATGATTATTCAGCGTCCTCTGCTTTTTCTGTTGTCTCTGTGAAGTCTTCTGCTGCTTCCTCTTCCTCACCGAATGCTTCTTCAGCACGTGCTCTGTTGATCTCCTTAGCCTCTGCAAGAACATCCTCAGCGTTTGCCTGGATGTTGGAAGCTGTTGTCATAACGCACTCTTTTGCGCGGAGACCTGCTGCGAGGCAGTTGATGTATAACTTCTTAGCGTCCTGGCTTCCGAGAACCTTGACACCAGCTGTCCCAAAAAGAACACCGCCTGCGAATACTGCAACATTTTTTAATTTCAAGCATTTCTTAACATCTAACATTTTAAATTCCTCCTGTAAGTAAAAAATATAATTTAATAGTAAATGATCTGTCCTGTTTAAAGCCTGCTGACCTGGCTTTTAGCTGCCGGATCACTTGTGCTTATATCCGGTATACATCACCATAGCAAAGCAGAAAACAGTTGCCCACGCCCAGAATTTATGGTGTTTCATCGGTTTTCACTCCCTTGCATTTTACTTGGCAGAACGCCGAAAACCGGAAGGCTTTCAAGCATTTTTCACATGGTAACTCTTCGCCCCCAAGTTAGTCAATCATAATATTTTATGTTGAAAAATTTTGTCATTTTCTGATAATTTACAGTCATTCCTAACTCTATGACCTGCTGTTTTCTCCGCGTTTATGACGCACTGACGGAACAGCATTTTTCTTTCTCTTTTTCGATCTGTCTGAGACCGTTCTTTCCGTGGAACTCCGGGGCGATAACCTCGTTTTCCCCGTCTGCGCGCACTCCTGTTTCATCCGTAAATACATACTGGTAAACGCGCTTTAAGACGCCCATCTCCTCCAGCATGCGGATCGTGCGGTAGACTGTGGAAAGACCCACGGTGGAATCTCTCTGTACCGCCTCATAGTAGACTTCCTTGCAGTCGGTCCAGTTCTGTTCTAAGATCACATCAAGGATGACCATTCTCTGCTTTGTAATACGCTTCCCAAGTCTCTGGAACTCATTAACGATGTCTTTCTTCTGCCACATCCGGCATCCCTCTCATTCCTAAAAAGTGTGTTCCTGCCCTGCAGAGAGCCAGGCATTTGGAGTTTCAACCGAAACCGTTTTTTCGTTTACGCCTGCTTCCACTCGATATTGCGGAGCACATAGCCGGCCTTGCTCACGATGTCACGGATCTCACGGTCTGTCAGTTTTGTCTTCATGCGGACATCGGCTTTCTTCTTCTCGAGGTTTACCTCAGCCCAGTTGCCATCCTTCTCATTAAACGCATTCTCCACATGGAGCTTGCAGTGTTTGCATTTCATGCCGTCCACTCCGATGACTGCGTAGTACGGATAGTCTGAAGCATTTTTATCCTGCACCTTGATCTTCTTTTCTACATCTTTCGTTCCGCAGCAGCCATAGGTGAACTGGCGGAGCGAACCTTTCACCGCGAAGATCGCGACAACGATCAATGCGACGATAATAATACCATTTATCATGACGGATCACGCCTCCTCTTAATTTTCAGAAACTACAGTTTTTCATTCCCCATGGGGTATCTTCTTTCGCCTGTTAGTTTCTACTAACAAAGATTAGCACCAACTAACCATCTTGTCAATCCTCTTTGTCACTTTTTTGACATTTTATTTCAATACAAAAAATACTCTCATCCCTGACAGTGCCGTTCTTCTCATACTGGCTCTTCGCCTGCTCTCCGGAGACAGGCATCTGCAGTTGTTCCTGCCGCCCTCTTCTCTTTTTATTTTGCATAAAGTTTTACTTTAGCGGAACTTTCAAAAATGAATGTGCCTTGGCACATTCTCGCGCGAGCTATTACGCAAAACAGGCAGCCTGTCTCCAGGCTGCCCATCTCTATATAATATTCATTTACTGTGCGATCGAAAACATCTCATTCACGGTCTTCGAATCCAGGCTGTGGTTGTATACAAGCTTCTCATACTCCACCAGCTGTTCCTTCCAATCGTAGTCCCCGCTCTCCGCGTCCTCCCAGCTGTGGTAGGTTCCGTCGGATTCCCAGATTCCAAGGTGATGGATGATCGGAAGCTTTTCGGAAAGCTGTAAGAGGAATTCGTTATACGGAGTCAGTGACAGGTTCGCGCGCTTTAATACATAGGAGGAAAGGTAAATTGCACCTAACCGTCCCATGTCCTCCGAAGGCTGGTCGTAGTTGGTCCAGATCACAAACGGGGTCTCGTACCAGACCATTTTCTGCTCATTCGGAACCTTCGCACTCTCCACGCCCATAGCCTCATCGAAGAACTCGTCCTCGATTCCCGGCTGATGGTCGCCGAACATGACGATCATCGTCGGCTGGTCGCACTGGGAGAAATAATTTACAAGCCACTCAAAAGCTTCATCAGATTTCTTCACGAGGGACAGATACATGTCTGCCTCCGGATACTTTCCTTCCATGTCCCCGGTGAGCCATACTTCCTGGTCAAAATTCGCGTATGGGATCGTATAGCCGCCGTGGTTCTGCATGGTCACATTAAAGAGGAACAGCTTGTCATCCGGATTTGCCTTCTGCTCGATATACTCGGTGATGACCTTAAAATCGCTCAGGTCACTGATATAATTTCGAAGTTCATCCCGGCTTTCGTAGGCGCTGATATCCATGAAATCGCTGAAGCCCATGTTGTTGTAGCAGATGCGGCGGTTCCAGTTCTCAGCCGGGTACGGGTGCATGGCAACCGGTGTGTATCCCTGATCCCTCACCGTGCTGACCATGGAGCGGACGCCCGGATTTACATAGAACTGATAAGCCACACTTCCTCTCGGCATCAGATACATAGAGTCACCGATCAGAAATTCAAACTCAGAGTTGCTGGTCATGGCACCAAATACCGGCATGCAGAGCTTTCCTTTTACGGTGTTCTCCGTCAGGCTGTGGAGAAACGGGAGATAATCGATATTTGTCGTAAAATCTCCGTCCACCGCCAGATCGGAAAGACTCTCGTTCATGATACAGATAATATTCGTCGGCTGGACCGCGTCCCCGGACGCCACCACTGCAGCAGTCTCCCCATTCCGCTCCTTCTCACTGTCCACATATTTGTCGCAGATTTCCTGGATCTTCGCCTGGGAGTAACCTCCCGGCGCTTTCTTTACCAGATATTTGATCGAGATTGCGGAGGACAGGATATAGCCATTCTCTGCGTAGGAGGTCGTCGGATCCCAAAGGTTTACCTCCAGAGACAGGCCTGAGATCATAAAGTTATAAAAGCAGGCGATAAACGCAGCAACCGCACCAGCAGAAACGCTGAATACCGCTGCTCTTTTCTTTTTTCCTTTTACCCGCACAAACACAAACTGCGCCAGCGCGTTCCATATGATCAGGAGAACACCGCAGATGATCATCATAAATGTCGGGGTGTAATCGTAGCTTCCTGCAACCGTCATCGCGGTCTTCACCGCCAGAACATCGCCCATCATGATCGGACGGCTTCTGAAGGAAACGACAAACGCCTCCGCCAGGGAGATCGCATAGAGGATCACAGAAGAGACCGGAACGGAAATCCGGGTGCTGCCGGAGATTCCGAATACCAGAAGGTACAGCGCGAACATCCATACAATGTTGAGCACCGCGTTCTTCGGAAGTACCATCACAAAGTTTCCGGTCACGAACTCGAACATGACATAGGAGAACACCGGCGATGATAAAAATAATGCGATAGCGCCTGCATGTTTCAGTCTGTGGTCTTCCCTCTCTTCATACTCCCCTGTTCTTTCTTCAAACTTTTCGTCCATATACGTTTATTTCACTTTCTAAATCTGTCTGTCAGAAACTTGTTCAGCAAAATCTCATCCGCAGGGCTTGCCACCGGCAGCTGCTTCCGGATCCATAGCAATTTAAAAGAACTGCTGTCGATAGTTTTCCAAGTGCATAGCCGCCCAAACGTGTGCCTGCTGGACTTTTATCTTCTATTACATTAATTTCTATGGGAATTCTCTCCCTCACGGATCGCCCAGCGCATCTTCGTGGATCTCGCCCTCGGATTTCTCTGACATTCCTCCGCGGACGGGCGGATCACATCGTTTGCCACGTCACTGTAAAGTCCATCTTTTTTGCCTTCTTTGAAGTAATACTTTACGAGACGATCCTCGCCAGAATGGAACGTCAGGATCGCCGCTCTTCCGCCCGGTGCCAGGATACCCGGAAGCTCTGTAAGGAAACTTTCCAAAACCTCAAATTCCTGGTTTACATCGATCCGGAGTGCCTGGAAACATCTCTGGCAGGACTTCTTCACCGCTTCCTTCCGCTCTTTTTCCGGAATGAAGGAAAGTGTTGTCTCAATGACTTCCTTAAGTCCTGTCGTCGTCTCAATATACTGGCGCTTTCTATTTCTCTTCGCAATCTCCCTCGCGATCTCCTCCGCATACGGCTCGTCGGAATTTTCCACAAACATTCCGGCGATTTCTTCCATATCCATCTGCTTTAACCGCTCCGCCGCGGAGATCCCCTTTTCCGGATTCAGTCTCAGGTCTAACGGACCGTCCGCCTTGTAGGTAAATCCGCGTTCCGGGTTATCGATCTGCATGGAGGACACACCGAGATCCGCCAGAACGAAATCAAAAAGTCCGGTCTCCGGGACAAGCTTATCGATATCCGCGAAGTTCATCTGCTTCACCGTAAGGATGTCCTCGTCAAATCCGCGCTCCTTTAACCGTGCCTTCGTCTTCACGATCTCGATGGGATCCACATCAAGGCCGTACATGTGTCCCTGTCCCTCGAGTTTCTTCAACATCTCCGTTGTGTGCCCGCCGTAACCCAATGTAGCGTCAAGCCCCTGCATTCCCGGTCTGATATCCAGGAAATCCAGGATCTCGTTCACACAGATCGAGATGTGCATGCCTGCCGGAGTGCTGCCTTTTTTGATGACCTTCTCGACCGTGTCAGCATATTTCTCCGGATTCTGTTCTTTATACTTTTCCTCAAACCGTTTCGGATGTGTCCCGCTGTAACGGACACGCCGCTTGTGTACCGGTGCTCCCTGTACCTCTTTTTCTTCCATGTCAAAACCTCGTATTTATCGCTGTTTTTCTACACATACCGGTTTATCTTAACATATTCTTCATATAAATGTAAAGTATCTTTTCGTTGACAGAAATTATGGCTCTTCCGGAGTGCTGCCGTTCACGCCCAGCCAGATAGCCACCGGTTTTTCCAGTACTTCACACTCCTAATCACTCAATCGTCAAAATCCTGTCATATTTGTTCGAGATGCGCATATATTTCAAATTTGTCATCTTTTTTCTAAATATTCTGCCTTTTACTTGTTTTTGCATCATAAAACTGATATAATGATTTTATTGTAACTGCTCCGTGTTTCCGTGTCTTCGATCAGCGAAAAAACTCAAAACGCTGGTCTGACGGACAGTTATCATATAATTACAATACCTGGAGGGATGCTACATGAAAGGCAACATTATCGTTGGACAGTCCGGTGGCCCGACTGCCGCTATCAATTCCAGTCTCGCGGGCGTTTACCGCACCGCTATCGACCGCGGAGCAAAAAAAGTATACGGCATGCGTCACGGCATTCAGGGTCTCTTAAACGAAGATTATATCGATCTTTCCGAACATATCCAGACGGATCTGGACGTAGAACTTTTAAAACGCACACCTGCTGCCTATCTCGGATCATGCCGCTATAAGCTCCCGGAGATCCATGAGGACATCGCTACATACGATAAAATCTTTTCTATTCTCGACAAGCTTGAGATCGAGTGCTTTATCTATATCGGCGGAAACGATTCCATGGATACGATCAAAAAGCTGTCCGACTACGCGATCTTAAGGGGTCATCCAACCAAATTTTTAGGCGTTCCGAAGACTATCGACAACGATCTCGCCCTGACCGACCACACACCGGGATACGGCAGCGCGGCGAAATACATCGGAACATCAGTGAAAGAGATCATCCAGGACAGCCAGGCGCTGATCTACGATAAGGGCCTTGTCACCATCGTCGAGATCATGGGCCGAAACGCCGGATGGCTCGTTGGTGCCGCGGCGCTCTCCAAGGGCGAGGATTGCGATGGACCGGACCTGATCTATGTCCCGGAACTTCCCTTCGATATCGACAATTTCCTTGTCCGCATTAAGGAACTCCTGGCAGAAAAGACTTTCGTTGTGGTCGCCGTCTCCGAAGGCATCCGCCTGGCGGACGGACGTTATGTGTGCGAGCTCACCGACGGTGTGGATTTCGTTGACGCCTTCGGCCACAAGCAGCTCACAGGCACCGCGAACTATCTTGCCCGCCGTCTGGCTCAGGAGATTGGCTGCAAGACGAGAACCATAGAGCTTAGCTCCATGCAGAGAGCGGCCTCCCATCTGGCATCCCGAATCGACATTCTGGAAGCTTTCCAGGTCGGCGGTGCCGCCGTGAAGGCAGCCGACGAGGGCGATACCGGTGAGATGGTCATCATCAAACGTCTCTCCGATGACCCGTACCAGTCCACCACAGACCTTAGAAATGTCCACAAGGTCTCCAATGTGGAAAAAGTGGTCCCGAGGGAATGGATCACCGAGGACGGTACCTACGTCACCGACGAGTTTATCAGCTATGTCCGCCCGCTGATCCAGGGTGACGTGTCACCAGTTATGGTGGACGGAATTCCGCGATATCTGTATCATAAGAAGAAATAATGGCAGAAACCTTTTTCCCTGCCGCGGCGGGCCGCAACGGCAGCAGCTTTTTATAACCGCATAAGTTTCCTTTAAGGATTTCTAATGAGCTTAAAAGACCTCCTACAGGAATACAGAACCATAAACTTAGATTCTGTCTCCTGGGAGGTCTTTCTTTATTCATCTTTATTCATTCCTGCTGCCATCATTCATGGTTTCCAGGCCTTCCAATGATTCCGACAGGCACTTTCTGACATTTTTACGCGTCAGATCTTGAAAACGCATTCTTCATGGAATTGCTGAGCTCAAAGAGCACATGATCCAGGGTATTTCCTGTCTCCTCTTTCAACATCTTCGCGATCTCGCGGTTCGCTTCTTCTAAAAGTCTTCTGCTCTCCGCCGGATCCGTAACCTTCGCCGCCTCTTTATCATACTTGTTGAGCAGCGCATGCCCCTTCGCCTCCACAGCGTTCTGGTAGCGCTCGATGTGGATCGCGGATTTTGCGAAGGACGCGTCCGCCATAGCCGCGATCATTCTCGCGGACCAGTAGAAGTTCTCTGTAGAGACTTCCTTCGTGGTGTTCGCAAGGTACTCCGGTGTCTCGTCCACAGCCGCGTAGAACGGAACCAGGGTGTTGAACGCGTTTGACGCGAAAGCCAGCCACTGGACCGCCTGACAGTTTGCCGGGGCACCCGGGCGCATCTGGATCAGAGCAAGGAAATCATTGCGGTTGATGCCGATAGCGCGGTATTTGCCCTTCTGGAGTCCGTCACCGCTCTTTGCGTACGGATCGTAAGGGGTTCCCTGGAAATGGGAGGAAAGAGCATACTTGACATCCTCCACCGTGATCTTCTTCTCCGGAACCATGCTCCACGGGATATCGTCGGATTCCGGTCTGTAGTCCGCGTCCGGTCCGTCCCACTTCTTTGTCTTCGGATTAAAGTAGCGCTCCATAAACCATGCTCTTGGTGTATTGTAGATATGGTCGGAATCGCTGTGGCTTCCGAATGCGGCGCGGGCATCAAAATGGCTCCCATTTCCTCCGTTTAAGGAGAGGTCCAGGTGGTTCTCAGCGATAAACTCTCTTAAGTCGGAAGAACACATATGTTCATTCTGCTCGGAGAACGCGTCGTTTAAGTCAAAATCATCGATACCGAACTGGTTCGGCATCACCACGTAACGGTCATCCGGAACACGCTTTGCGATCCAGTGATGTCCGCCGATGGTCTCAAGCCACCAGATCTCGTTGACGTCCTGGAACGCGATACCGTTCATCTCGTAAGTCCCGTACTTCTCCAAAAGACTTCCGAGGCGGATCACACCTTCTCTCGCGCTGCTGATATACGGAAGCGTGATGTACACAAGGTCTTCCTCACCGATTCCACCGACGATCTCCTCTTTTCCGTCCTCCGCCGGCTGTAACTTTACAAGCGGGTCTGCTCCGAGAACACGAGCGTTGGATGTGATGGTTTCCGTAGCTGTCATGCCGACATTCTTTTCATTAACGCCGCTGGCCGCCCAGATTCCCTTTCCCTTAATGGCGTTCGGAACTGCCGTAAACTTCATCGGATCTCCCGGAAGATCGATCTCAGCATGAGAGAGAACAGACTTATAAACCTTCGGCTGCTCCTCCGGGTGGATCACCACAAATTTTTTCGCCGTAAAATGTCCGGAACCGGAATCATCATTTCGCGCGATCATCGTTGAACCGTCATAAGACGCGTTTTTTCCTACAAGAATCGTTGTGCATGCCATGTCAAATACCCTCCAAAACTATAATATGCGGCCGTCACTGTCCGCCAGCCGCGGATACGTCCAGTTTAGTACGCTTCGGAGTTTCTGTCAACTAACTGAGGTACCGCGGCAAAGCAGCACCTCACACAGAACCTCCTGTCAACAGTCTCTTTCAGGTTCATGGTAATCGGCAGCTTCTTCCGAATGCACAGCAGCGCAGAACGCCCCAGGGGAATTTTCTCTCCCTGGGGCATTCTCTTATTTCTTCCAAATATTCAATTATTTGAAATACTTCACACCACTCTCAAACAGCTTCAGATCCTGCTCGCCTGTGATGTTCTTTGCAACATAGTCGCCGCGTCTCTCAGCATGGCCCATCTTACCGTAGACACGTCCATCCGGGCTTGTGATACCTTCGATCGCCATGAAGGAGCCGTTCGGGTTCCAGTATTCGTCCATGGTCGGAACACCGTTAAGGTCAACGTACTGGGTCGCAACCTGTCCGTTTGCGAAGAGCTTGTCGATCCATTCCTTCGGAGCCACGAAACGTCCCTCGCCGTGGGATACCGGGTTTGTGTAAACGCCGCCAAGTTCTGCGCCTGCAAGCCACGGGGACTTGTTGGAAACGACCTTTAAGTTAACCATCTTGGAAACGTGGCGTCCGATGGTGTTGTAGGTTAAGGTCGGGGAATCCGGCTTCTGCTCTACGATCTTTCCTTCCGGCACAAGACCAAGCTTGATGAGAGCCTGGAAACCGTTACAGATACCGAGCATTAATCCGTCACGCTCATTTAAGAGCTTCATGATCTCGTCCTTTAATACCTCGTTGCGGAACGCAGTAGCGAAGAACTTTGCGGAACCTTCCGGCTCATCACCTGCGGAGAAGCCGCCCGGGAACATAACGATCTGGGACTCTTCGATGCTCTTTCTGTAGACTTCTACGGAATCACGGATGTCCTCGGCGCTCATGTTCTTGAATACCTTTGTGATGACCTTTGCTCCCGCACGTTCGAATGCCTTCGTGCTGTCGTACTCACAGTTTGTTCCCGGGAATACCGGAATAAATACAGTCGGAGTACCGATCTTATGATTGCAGATCACAACGTTCTCTGCCTTAAATACTTCGTTCTTAACTTCTTCTTTCTTTACCGCGCTCTCTGTCGGGAATACATCCTCGAGAGCTGCGTCCCATGTCTTTAATGCCTCGTCGAGCGCAATGGAGACATTGCCGTACTCGAAGGCTGCCTTGTCGGTAACTTCACCGATGACACGGTAGCTCATCTGAAGCTCGCCGACCTTGTCAGCCGGAACCTCGCAGACGATATTGCCCCATGCCGGTGCAAAGAAGTCTCTCGGATCCACGTCATGCTCGATCTTGACACCGAGGTGGTTTCCGAAGGCCATCTTGCTGACTGCCTCTGCGATTCCGTTTGCCTCTGCGGCGTACGCGGAGATCACGCGGCCTGCCTTGATGTCCTCATGGAGTTTATCATATCCAGCCATGATCTGGGCATAATCCGGAAGATCATAGGAATCTTTTTTAATTTCAAATACAACGATCTTATTTCCGGCCTTCTTGAATTCCGGGGAGATCATGTTCTTCGCGCTTGCAACGTCAACCGCGAAGGAAACCAGGGTCGGCGGGACGTCGATCTCTTTTCCGCTCTCCTCATCAAAGGTACCGGACATACTGTCCTTACCGCCGATGGACGGAAGTCCGAAGCCCAGCTGCGCATTGTAGGCACCGAGAAGTGCTGCGAACGGCTGGCTCCATCTTGCCGGCTTGCTGCTCATTCTGCGGAAGTACTCCTGGAATGTGAAGCGGATCTTCCTGTGGTCACCGCCTGCTGCTGCGATCTTAGCGACAGATGTGAGGACTGCGTAGATCGCGCCGTGATACGGACTCCAGCTGGAGAGATACGGATCAAAGCCGTAGCTCATCATGGTCACAGCGTCGCACTTTCCTTCCAGAACCGGAAGCTTAGCGACCATGGTCTGGATCTCAGTCTGCTGATATTTTCCGCCGTACGGCATCATAACGGTAGATGCGCCGATGGAGGAGTCGAACATCTCAACGAGACCTTTCTGGGAGCAGACATTTAAGGAACCGAGCATCTTCAGCCATTTTTCCTTAACGTCTCCTACTTCTTTCTTTTCAAACGGAGTTCCCTCATGGTTCGGAACCTCCAGGGTAACGTCTGTCTCCTGATGAGCGCCGTTTGTGTCGAGGAACGCACGGCTTAAGTCAACGATGGTCTTTCCCCGCCATGTGAGGACGAGTCTCGGGCTCTCTGTGACTGTTGCGACTGTGACAGCCTCAAGGTTCTCCTCCTTGGCGTATCCTAAGAATGTGTCAACATCTTTCGGATCAACGACAACTGCCATTCTCTCCTGGGACTCAGAGATCGCAAGCTCTGTTCCGTCAAGACCTGCGTACTTTTTCGGTACTTTATCGAGATCAATCAGAAGTCCGTCAGCGAGTTCACCGATCGCTACGGAAACTCCGCCTGCGCCAAAGTCGTTGCACTTTTTGATCAGTCTGGAAACTTCCGGACGGCGGAACATTCTCTGGATCTTTCTCTCGGTCGGGGCGTTACCTTTCTGGACCTCAGCGCCGCAGACCTCGATGGATGCCTCTGTGTGTACCTTGGAGGAACCTGTCGCACCGCCGATTCCATCACGGCCGGTACGTCCGCCGAGAAGGATGATCACATCACCCGGATCGGATGTCTCACGGATCACGTTCTTTCTCGGAGCTGCCGCCATAACAGCACCGATCTCCATTCTCTTCGCAACATAGCCCGGATGGTAGAGTTCTTTTACATAACCGGTCGCAAGACCGATCTGGTTTCCGTAGGAGCTATATCCATGGGCAGCCTCTGTAACGATCTTTCTCTGCGGAAGCTTGCCCTTTAATGTCTGATTTAACGGCTTTGTCGGGTCAGCGGCACCTGTGATGCGCATTGCCTGGTATACATAGGTACGTCCGGAAAGCGGGTCACGGATCGCGCCGCCAAGGCAGGTTGCCGCGCCGCCGAAGGGTTCAATCTCTGTCGGGTGGTTATGGGTCTCGTTCTTGAAGTTTACGAGCCACTCCTCGGTCTTTCCGTCGATCTCCACCGGAACGACGATGGAGCAGGCGTTGATCTCGTCGGATACCTCAAGATCTTCTAACTTGCCCTCTTTGCGGAGCTTTTTCATGCCCATGATCGCAAGGTCCATGAGACATACGAACTTGTCGTCGCGTCCTTTGTAGATCTCCTTGTGGTCAGCAAGGTACTGGTTGTAGGTATCCTCGATCGGTTTCTTGTAGTCGCCCTCTGTGAATGTCACATTCTTGAGTTCTGTGGAGAATGTGGTGTGGCGGCAGTGATCGGACCAGTATGTATCAAGCACGCGGATCTCTGTCACGGACGGATCTCTGTGCTCTTCGTTCTTATAGTAGTTCTGGATGTGAAGGAAGTCTTTGAAGGTCATTGCGAGGTTTAAGGAACCGTAGAGTTCCTTTAAGGCCGCCTCGTCCATATCCTTAAATCCGTCAAAGACCGCAACGTCTTCCGGCACATCAAATACGGTGACAAGTGTCTCCGGGATCTCCTCGGACGCCTCTCTGGAGTCCACCGGGTTGATACAGAAGGACTTGATTGCTGCGATCTCCTCCCCGGAAAGCTTTCCGGAGATCACATAGGTCATTGCGGAGCGGATCACCGGCTCCTCGTTCTCGTTTAATAACTTTACACACTGCTCCGCGGAATCGGCTCTCTGGTCAAACTGTCCCGGCAGATACTCAACGGAGAATACCACATCCTCCGCGCTGTGCGGGAATGTCTCCTCAAACACATCGTCTACCGGCGGCTCGGAAAAGATCGTTCCGAGTGCCTCTTTATATACGTCCTCAGAAATATTTTCAATATCGTAGCGGACTAACACACGGACGCCCGTTACCCCTGTAATGTCAAGATAGCTTGCGATCTCCTCGCGAAGCTCTCTTGCCTTGATTGCATATTCCGGTTTTTTCTCAACAAATACGCGCTTTACGCTCATAGTCTCTCCTCCTGGAAAACGGCTTTGTCAGATGGTTTTCATTTTGCCTTAATCATAGCACAGGTCAGTGTGATTAGTAAAGTTAATATATTTAATTATTTTTATTATTTATACTTATATATTGATTTTAACTCTGTAATCTCTGGTTGATCTTGCTCATGCTCAGCGCGTCCATGGTCACCTTCATGATCTCCCGGACCTCGTCCTCGGTCATCTTCATGCGCTCCGCAAGCTCGGAAAGCTTTGCCTCGCGTCCAAGCTCCTCCGCCATGGATTTCGATACCTCCTGAAGCACATTGACGCGGGCTAACATCTCCTCCTCGATATCCGCTTCCTTCTTCTGATCGTTGATGATCTCCTCCATACGGACACGGATCCGGCTCTCCAGAAGTTTTTCAAAACTACCCTCGAACCCTTCATCTGCCAGCATCATGAGCTCCAGACTGGCTTCCTGGATCAGGTCCGCCATCGGAACACCTTTGTTGATGTAATCCTGGACGAAGAACAGGGCGTTCTTTAAGTTGCCCTCGATGAGGCGCTCTCTCGCCGCCTTGTTTCCGTTCCGGATCTCGCCGAGAAGCTTCGCGTTCTCCGCCTCGCTGCATGGCGGGATCGCCGCGATCTCCTCCATATATACGCGGTAGATGTCCTCCGCGCTTAAATCCTCCTCGGAGTTGTTGAACTCGTCGTCAACCTTCGCGTTCTCTATTTCGTTCTCATATCTCATTTTTTCTGCCATAGCCTCTATAAACCTCTCTGATTTTTCTTGATTACTGCTTCAGCTTTCACAGTTATTCTCTCTTCGCAAAGCTTTTTGCTTCTCCTTTGCACCTGTTTTTCTTATTTTTCGCACGACGGATTTCTTCTTCCCGCCCCGCCGCCTTTCCGTAATCATACCATATTTTCCACCCGGCTTCCAGACAAAACCACACTTTCTCGTTTTTTCCTCTTTTCAAATCCCTGTTCCTGTGATAAAATAGCCTTGTTTCATTAGGAGGACTAATAATGGATATTAACTATGAATTATATAAAGTATTTTATTACGTTGCAAAAACTCTGAGCTTTTCCGAGGCATCGAAATGCCTCTATATTTCCCAGTCAGCCGTCAGCCAGTCTGTGAAGGTTCTGGAAAAAAAGCTGGGCCAGACGCTCTTTATCCGAAGCACGAAGCGGGTCCAGCTCACCCCGGAAGGCGAGATCTTATTTAAACACATCGAACCTGCAATGAACCTGATCCATAAAGGCGAGACCCAGCTCTTAGAGGCCAACACCCTGAACGGCGGCCAGCTCAGGATCGCCGCCAGCGACACGATCTGCCGCTATTTCCTTGTCCCATATTTAAATAAGTTCCATAAACTCTACCCGAACGTTCATATTAAAGTAACGAACTCCACCTCGATCGACTGTGCCCGCATTTTAGAGAATGGACAGGTGGACTTCATTATCACCAACTACCCAAATTCCGGTCTCTTGAACACCCACAGTGTCCGGGCGATCCGGGAATTCCGCGATGTTTTCGTTGCGAGTGCTGACCATTTTCCGTTGCAGGACAAGACCTTCACCCTCGCCGAGCTTCTCGATTACCCGATCATGATGCTGGACCGCAAGAGTACCACAAGTGAGTTCTTACACTCCATGTTCCAGAAGTCCCATCTCGATCTGGTCCCGGAGATCGAGCTCAGCAGCAATGACCTTCTGATCGACCTGGCCCGCATCGGCCTTGGAATCGCCTTCGTGCCGGATTTCTGTATCCCAAAGGACGAAAAGCAGCTCTTTATCTTAAAGCTCTCCGAGACACTTCCGGTCCGCCAGCTTGTTGTGGTCCATAACGAAAACCTTCCGGTCTCCCAGGCCGCGAAGCAATTCATGGATATGTTGTAAGACCTGCAGCAGCCCTTCACCAGACCTGCATATTCCCTGCACCGTCCCGGCAAACGACTGCCCGGATATCCATCTACCTGCCCCGTGACTCCCAGAAGTCCGAAAGGCACTGACCAACGTTCTTTCTGTTTACCATCTGGAAATGCTCCCATTCCCTTGGGAACAGTTCCAGATATTCTTTTTTCAGGAACCTGTCATCGAGAAGCAATATGATCCCTTCGTCCTCCGTCGTCCGGATCACACGGCCCGCCGCCTGTAAAACCTTATTCATTCCCGGATACTGATACGCAAAGTCAAATCCCGCTTCTTCTTTTTCCTCAAAATATCCCCTGAGAACCTCCTGTTCCACGCAGACCATCGGGAGTCCCGTTCCGACGATCACAGCACCGATGAGCCGCTCTTTCTTCAGGTCGATCCCCTCAGAGAACACACCTCCCATGACGCAGAATGCCGCAAGGGAGTGATCTCTGGGCTTTTCAAATTCTTCTAAGAATTCCAGGCGTTCCTGTTCCTTCATGCCCTGTCCCTGGACCAGGAGATCCGCTGGGAAGTCCATGTCCTCCACAGCATATTCCACCTGTTCCATATACTGGTAGGACGGGAAGAATATCATGTAGTTGCCGCTCTTAGAGAGGACCACCTCCCTGATATACTCCGCCACCTTCCGGTATTCGCTCTCGCTGCGCCTGGAATAGCGGCTGCTGACGTCCGTCGCAACCATGAGAAGACGTTTTTCTTCCTCGAAGGGCGAGTTCGCATAGACCGCGTAGTCGTCCTCGTTTCCGGAGAGCAGTGTCTTGTAATACCGGATCGGCAGCATGGTTGCCGAAAACAGGATCGTGCTGTTTCCCTGGGACATGCAGAGGGAGAGGTTCGCCGACGGGTCCACGCAGAAGAGCCTTACTTTAAAGGAAGTGACTCCCACGTTCTCCGCGTAGATCCGGTAATGGTCATCCAAAAGCTCGTACACGTTTAAGAAATCCCTGAGACCAAAGTAAAAGTCCAGAACCGTATCCCTGCCCTCAAACTCCGGAAAATCTTCCAAGAATGTCTCCATATCGGAGAACACCGCCATCGCAGCTGCCGCTAAGGATGTCACATCGGAGAGCAGCTGCCATGTCTCGCACTCCCGCTTCATTCCCAGCATCACCTGGCTGCATTTTTCCAGATTTTTCTCCAGTCGGGGCGCTTTCTGCTTTACGAGGCGCTTTACGGTGAGGAGATCTTCTTTTTTTAATTCGGCGCTGTACATCTCCCTCGCGCGGGAGACCAGATTGTGGGCCTCATCCACGAGGAACAGATAATCACCTTTCTGTCCGTCCGCGAAGTAGCGTTTCAAGCGCACATTCGGGTCAAACACATAGTTGTAATCGCAGATGATCCCGTCGGTCCAGCTGGAGATGTCCAGACAGTATTCAAATGGGCATACCCGGTACTTTTCCGCGTACTGAAGGATCTTCTCTCTTGTCATCTCCTGTTCCAGGTGGAGAATATCGAATACCGCCTCATTGACCCGGTCAAAGTGGCCTTTCGCGTATGGGCACGCGTCCGGGTTGCACTCGCACTCGTCCATGGGACAGAGTTTTTCCTTTGCCGTTATTGTCACCGAGGTGAAGATCAGGCCATGATCCCTTAAGATCCGAAACGCCTCCTCCGCCACGGTCCTCGTCACGGTCTTTGCGGTGAGGTAAAAGAGCTTGTCTCCCTTTCCTTCCCCGATGGCACGGACCGCCGGGAATACAGTGGAGAGCGTCTTTCCGATTCCCGTGGGAGCCTGGATAAACAGGCGTTTTTTCCGGCTGACGGTCCGGTAGACGGATACTACAAGGTCACGCTGTCCCGCCCGGTAAGGGAACGGGAATTCCAGGTGCCCGATGGAGGCGTCACGGGTCAGCTCATGGTGGTAGAGGTACCTCGCCCACTTAAAGTATTCGTGAACCACGCCGGAAAACCATGTCTCCAGCTCTTCTCTCGAGCGGTCGGTCTGGAATCTTTTTATTTCCTCTGTTTCAAGGTTACAGTAGGTCATCTGCAGGCGGATCCCGTCGAGATCTTTGTCGCAGCAGTAAAAATATCCGTAGCACATGGCCTGGGCGAGATGGACCTCGATGGGCTCCTCCAGCCTTGAAATGTCCGTGTACATGCCTTTGATCTCGTCGATCACCGGGATCCCGTTTTCCGCGAAGATTCCATCGGCGCGTCCCTCCACGAGAAGCGTGATCTCCTGCTCCTCGTCCTGGACCTCATGCTTTAAGGGGACCTCCGCCCGGTAGCCGGATCCCATCCGCTTCTGGATCTTCCTGTGGATCCTTCCTCCCGCCAGCATGGCATCCTTCTGGGCGTTTCCGGAACAGCGGTTGTCGATATCCCCGGAGCGCAGCACGAATTCCACCAGGTTCCGGACCGAGATCCGGATCGCTTTCCTGTTTTCTCCGCTCATGAGACGCTCCTTTCCTGTGGATATGCTGATCGACCACCGCTCACCACCCCACATATGTTCCTCTTTTTCCTGAATCCTGCTATATGCCGCACATATCGCTCCCGCAAGTATAACATTTTTACAATTTCCTGTAAAGTAATGCCGTGTGTTCACAGAACATATGGCAGGTCATCTGTCAGAAGCTTTCCGTGCTATTTTCCCGTGCTGCCGGAATTTTCACGCTTTGTGCCGCCCGCCGGACGCAAAAAAGACAGCCTGCCGTACTTTTCATACAGCCGCTGCCTCTTTCTTTATCTTTATGTATATTTTTACGCTACCGCGTGCATCGGATTCTTTCTCTCAAGAAAAGCTTCGAACGGCGCATTCTCGCCGTCATATTCAACGGTGAGGATCTTTGTCAGATCAAGGCTCAGTACTCCGAGAAGAGACTTCGCGTCGATGATCATACGGTTATAAAATACATTTACATCAAAATCGCAGCCGCTTGCGATGCTGACAAACTCCTTCGCCTCGTCTGCGGACACAAATTTTACTTTTTTCTGTTTCATCATGATTCCTTAACTCCTTTTTTGTTAAACCCTTTGATGTCAAATCCTTTATATTTTTACGATTCTACATTTATACCACATTCAAATTCAAGCGTCAATCGACAATTATCACCATCTTTTTGATAGTTTTATGACAAATTTTGTCATTTGTTACAGAAAAGCAGCCAGATTTGTCTGATGTCTCCGTCAACTCCGGATGTTTTCACACAAAAATCCGGCAATCTGCCCGACAACTCCTATTCTCTGTGGAATACAATCAAAAAAGCCGGATGCACAGCGGCAGTCATCTCTGACATTACCATACTATGCATCCGGCAGTCTTTGGCATTTACATATTTACATTAAAATATACTTGAGGATGAAGAGCACCGCCAGGATATACATGACCGGAGTGATCTTCTCCTTCTTTCCGGCAAAGAGGTTCATGACAACATAGGCGATAACTCCCATGGAGATTCCCTCGGAGATGCTGTAGAAGAACGGCATCGCGATGATGCAGAGGAATGCCGGGATTCCTTCTGCCGGATCCTTGAAATCGATCTCCGATACGGAGCCGATCATGTAGAAGCCTACAACGATCAGGGCCGGAGCCGTCGCAAAGGACGGGATTGCAAGGAAGATCGGGGATAGGAACAATGATAGCAGGAACAGGATACCGGTCGTTAAGGATGTAAGACCGGTTCTACCGCCCTCTGTCACGCCGGAAGCACTCTCCACGAATGTTGTAACTGTGGATGTACCGAGGCAGGCACCGCAGGTCGTACCGACCGCATCTGCAAGGAGTGCGCCCTTGATCCGCGGGAGTCTTCCCTCGGAATCCAGCATATCCGCCTTCGCGGACACACCGATCAGGGTTCCAAGTGTGTCGAAAAGGTCAACGAACAGGAACGCGAATACGATAATGATGAATTCCAGTACCGGAACACCCTTTAAACTGAACTTGAACATGATCGGCGCCAGGCTCGGGATGGAAATTCCGTTGGAAAAATCCGGGAGCAGGTTGTAGAAGCCGAGATCCGGATTCGGGATGTAAATGCCCGCAAACTGGCAGATGATTCCGAGGATCCAGGTGATCAGGATACCCCAGAGAATATTTCCTTTGACATTCTTTACGATCAGGATTCCAGTGATCAGAACACCAAAGATCGCAAGGAGTACGGTGATCCCCGCGTCGCTCATGGACGCTGTGAGACCGTCAGCGAGAGTTTTGTTGTAGCCGTCAACAGAGAACAGACCTACAAGCGTTGCTCCACCAATCACGATCTTCGCATTCTGAAGACCAAGGAATGTGATGAAGAGACCGATTCCAACGCTGACCGCTTTCTTTAAGTTAAACGGGATCGCGTTGAAAATCGCTTCCCTGATGTTGAAGCAGGACAGGATGATAAAGATGATACCTTCTGTGAGAACTGCCGCAAGAGCAACTTCCCAGGAATAGCCCATACCGAGAACGACCGTGTATGCAAAGTAAGCGTTCAGACCCATTCCAGGTGCCAGAGCAAACGGGTAGTTCGCGAACAGTGCCATACAGAGTGTTCCGATAAAGGATGCCACCGCTGTCGCTGTGAAGACCGCTCCGTGGTCCATTCCGGCTGCCGCCAGAATGTTCGGGTTTACCGCCAGGATGTACGCCATCGTCATAAACGATGTCACACCGGCCATGATCTCAGTCTTAACAGTTGTGTTGTTTTCCTTGAGATGGAACATTTTTTCGAGACTCATTTGTTTCCCTCCAATTTGTTTTATCAGTTTTTGTTATAAAACCGCTAATTTCTATTATACGTGGTACTAATAGAAAAGGCAAGGGAAAGAATTTTGGGGGTTCCGAACACGTCATCCGCTCGTTACAGTACACGGGCACTCCATGCCCGCGCACTGTAACAGGATTTTGCCGATGCTTCGCATTCCGAATCGGCAAAATCCACTACCACCACTGTATTGTACGGAATTTTCAGTTCAG